>NZ_CAURKP010000021.1:0-51452 GCF_963525155.1 uncultured Rhodococcus sp. | reverse complement strand
CTGAAGGTGGCAATGCCCTCCATCGCCGTGGTTCCCGAGGACGCCCCGGTTCGCCAGGGCTATGAACTGGTGCAGCAGCAATTCGGGGACGGCGCCCCGGGGATGTTGCAGATCGTCACGTCCGCCGACGATGCAGCCGACACCTCACGTATTGCCATGAGCGTTGACGGCGTGGCCATGGTCACCCCAGCGAAACAAGCTGCCGATGGGTCCGATCTTGTTATGCTGCAAGCAGTTCCCACCGTCGACCCGTCAGATCCTGCGATGGAAACCATCCTTGCCGACCTTCGGTCGCAACTGCCGGAATCGGCGCTCGTCGGCGGCGCTCCGGCCGAAAATCTCGACCTTCAGCAGGCACTCGACGACTACCTTCCCATCGTCGTGGTCGTGATTCTGACGCTCGGATTCCTGTTGCTGCTGATCGCCCTCCAGGCGCCTTTGATCGCCTTGATCGGCACGCTGGTCAGCCTGCTGTCCACTGGGGCCGCATTCGGCATAGCGAAGCTGATCTTCCAGGACGGCCACGGAGCAGGCCTACTCGGCTTCGATCCCCAGGGGTTTCTCAACGGGTGGGGTCCGGTCTTCTTCTTCGCCATGATCTTTGCGATCGCGATGGACTACACCGTATTCCTGCTTTCGAGTGCCAAGGAGCACTACGAACGCACAGGCGACCCCGCGATCGCACACATCGACGGCCTCGCGCATTCAGGTCGGGTCATTGCGGCGGCAGCAGCGGTGATGGTTGCGGTCTTCTTCACTTTTGCGCTCGCAGATCCCTTGCCACCCAAGGAAATGGGCATCATTCTCGGCGTAGCTGTCCTCCTGGACGCAGTGCTCGTCCGCTTGGTGCTGCTGCCCGTTCTCCTACGCCTCACCGGCCGGGCAGCCTGGTGGGCGCCGGCATGGCTGCGTCGCGTCCTGCCGAACATCAGCTTCTCTCATGGCTGATCGTGTACCCGACATCACTGTCCTACTGATACCCCCAGGGGTATGATGGAGACAAGAGAAATCAAAGCCGGCGACAGTGACAGCCAACGACGAGGAGCGCGCAATGACAACACCCACAGAACCGATAGCGATCGCAACCAAGGTCACCGGAACCTTCGACGACGTCGTCACCCGCACGCGTGGCGCTCTCGCCGAGCAGGGCTTCGGCATCCTGACCGAGATCGACATGCAGGCAACACTCAAGGCGAAGCTGGACGAGGACATGGAAAAGTACCTGATCCTGGGTGCCTGTAACCCGCCGTTGGCCCATCGGGCAGTTTCGGTGGATCGTCAGATCGGCCTCCTACTGCCGTGTAACGTCGTCGTCCGCGAAGATACGACTACCGAGAATTCGTTCTTCGTCGAAGCGATGAATCCTGCTCTCATGGTTCAGGTTTCCGGCGAACCCGGCCTCGAGTCCGTGGCAGCCGACGCAGCCGTCAAGTTGCGCGCGGCCGTCGACTCGCTGATCTGACACCGCAGCCGGATCAAACACTGAATCAAGCAGTGACATGCCCCCAGGGGTACCCTTGACCGCAGCACGAACACTCGAGAAGGGGCCACCATGACCGGCGACGAAGAGAGCATTGCGCTCGTATTGAACAGACTGCGTCGTGCCCACGGCCAACTTGCCGGGGTCATCTCGATGATCGAGAACGGCCGCGACTGCAAGGACGTCGTCACGCAACTCGCCGCCGTGTCCAAGGCGCTGGACCGAGCAGGGTTCAAGATCGTCGCTTCCGGGCTGCGTGAATGCCTGAGCGGTGACAGCGTGGAAGGTCAGGAACCGATGACCGAGGCCGAACTCGAGAAGCTGTTCCTGGCACTGGCCTGAAACATGAGAAGGGTCTGACCCGCAGGTAGCGGGTCAGACCCTTCCTCGCGTGCGAAAGAACTACTTCGCCAGGAAGTCGATCAGCACCTTGTTCACGGCCTCCGGACGCTCGAGGTAGCCGTAGTGCCCGGCGTCGGGAATCTCTTCGTACGACGCCGTAGCGATGCAGTCCGCCACCTCGCGGGAGAGGTAGGGCGGGATCATGCGGTCGTCGGCGAAAGCGACGGACAGGCACGGGCGCATGATCGACTTGTACGCACCCCGTCGATCGAAGGCGCGGTCCATACCGAGCTGTGCGCGAACACCCGGTGACGTTGCGCCGCCGGTGAACTCGAAGATATCCATCCAGTCGCGCGCCGAGTGATCGTCTGCCAGCGTGGCCGGCGAAAGGTTCATCACCGCGGTCACTGCGGCACGGTACTTGGCCGGCAGAGCGACGCCACTGTCGAACAACTGGCGCTCGCCCTCGGTCAGGACCTGCTGGAAATGATCCATCCGGGCGTGGCCGGCGAGGAACACTGCTTTGCGAACCAGATCGGGCCTGGCGAGCGTCAGTTCCTGCGCCACCCGGGCGCCCATCGAGGTGCCGATGACATGGGCCGGACCGCCACCGAGGTGCTCGATCAGTCCGGCGGTGTCTGCGACCATGTCGGGCATCGTGATGCCGCCGAGGCTCTCGCCGGACGGTGCGATTCCGCGGTTGTCGAAGGTGCAGACTCGGTAGCCGGCGGCCACCAGCGCCGGGGTCTGGTGCAGATCCCAGACGCGGCCGGGGCTGCCGGTCCCCATGATGAGCACCACCAGATCTCCATCACCCTTGACCTGGTAATTGATGGGGATTCCGTTGATTGTGGCGACCGTCATGTCAGCCTTCCTCCTCGTACGTGTGATCAACAATTTTGGTTGGATAGCCTAAGCTGATGGGCGGTCGTGTGACCGCAACCCCAGCCCATGCTCGTCCAGGAGGACCCCCGTTGAGAGTCGCTACGCTCGGATACCAAACCTGGGGCCACCGTACCCTGCAGGCCTTGATCGACTCCGATCACGAGGTCGTGCTGGCAATCACACACCCGAAGAGCGAACACGTCTACGAACAGATGTGGGCGGACTCGGTTGCAGATCTGGCGGCCGAGAACGGTGTACCCGTTCACGTGGCGAACAAGCCTGACGACGCCTTCAAAGCCGCGCTGGCCGAAGCGGCTCCCGACATCATCGTCGCCAACAACTGGCGTACCTGGCTGCCGGCGGAGGTCTTCGACGCACCCAAGTACGGCACCCTCAACATCCACGATTCGCTGCTGCCCAAGTACACGGGCTTCTCCCCGCTCATCTGGGCTCTGATCAACGGCGAGGAAGAAGTCGGCCTCACGGCGCACCTGATGGACGAGGAACTCGATGCGGGCGACATCGTGCTGCAGCGATCGACGACGGTCGGCCCGACCGACACCGTCACCGATCTGTTCCACCGCACGATCGACATGATCGGCCCCATCACACTCGACGCCCTGGATCTGATCGCGTCCGGCCGTACCGACTGGACGCCGCAGGACCGATCGCAGGCCACGTTCTTCCACAAGCGTGCACCGCAGGACAGCCACGTCGACTGGTCCTGGCCCGCCGAGGTCATCGAGCGTTTCGTCCGGGCACAGTCCGATCCGTACCCCAACGCTTTCGCCGAGTTCAAGGGCCAGCGCATCCGCATCCTGAAGGCGTCCGTCTCACGCGGGCACTACGGCGGAACCCCCGGCCGAGTGTTCATCCAGGAAGACGACGGCATGGTGATCGTCGCGGGCCCCGACGCGTGGTCGGGCAAGAACAAGGGACTGCGGATCGAGCGCGTCCGACTCGACGACGGCAGCGAGTACACCGCCGCCGAGTTCTTCCCCCACGGCGGCGGGTACCTCACCTGATCGTCTGAACAAACCCCTCAGTCGCGACCTTCCCAGGCCGCCCACAGCTGCGCGTAACGCCCGCCCGCGGACACCAGTTCGCGGTGCGGGCCTTCTTCTACGATCTGACCGTGTTCGAGCACGATCACTCGGTCGGCGCCCGCGGCCTGGGTAAGCCGGTGTGCGACAACCAGAGTGGTGCGGCCCTCCGTAGCGGCGTCGGCAGTCGCTTCCAGTTCCCGCGCTCCGGCGCTGCCCGCCTCCGCTGTTGCCTCGTCCAGTACGGCGACGGCGGGATCGGCCAACACCAGTCTCGCCAAAGCCAACTGCTGCGCCTGCGCCGCTGTCATCTCGTGCCCGCCTTCGCCCACGACGGTCAGCATTCCCTCGTCGAGAGCCTCCACCCACTCGTACGCACCGACCGTCCGCAGTGCCGCGGCAACGTCCTCGTCCGAGGATTCGGGAGCGGCCAACCTCAGATCCTCGATCAGGGGCCCGGCAAAGACATGAACCTCCTGGCTCACGATCGCGATGTGGCGTCGTAGGTCATCGAGGTCGGCAAGCGGGACACCGCCGATCGACACCCGCCCCGACGTCGGAGTGATCGAACCGGCAGCGATCGCCGCGAGCGTCGTTTTTCCGGCTCCGGTCGAACCGACGAGCGCCACGCGCTCCCCCGCTCGCAGTGTGAGGCTCACTCCGTGGAGAACCTCATGACCACCGTCGTAGCTGTGCCGAACGTCGTCCAGACGCAGCGAACCGTCAGCCGGAACGGGACCTGCATCCGTCGAAGGCTCGGTTTCCTCGATCTCGACGACGCCGACCAGTCGCGCGAGGCTGGCGCCGGCCGACTGCACTTCGTCGAAGGTGTAGAGCAGTGAGCCGATCGGGTTGAACAGGCGGTGGAACAGCAGGGCAGCAGTCGTCGTCTGGCCGACTGTCACGACGTCCTCACGGACCAGCAGGAATCCGACGACGAGAATCATGGACAGGCCCACGAATTCGGCGCGGTTACCTCGACCGGCGAACCTCGTGAACAGGCCGAACACTCCGACTGCCAGATCGCGCGCTTTTGCCGACGCCGCATCGATCTGCCCGAGGTGTTCCTTCTCGAGGCTGTACGCGCGGACCGTCTTCGCACCCTGGAGACTGCTGATCAGCGCTTGTGAACGAGCGCCCATCGCTACCCGCTCGGCAGCGTAAACGGGAGCCGATCGTGGCAGGTACCACTTGAGCGCCAGCGCGTACATCGGCAGCGCGACCATTCCGGCCAGACCGAGTCGCCAGTCGAGTCCGAGCATGGTCACCATGCTCAGAGCCACGAGCAGAACCGCCGCGATCATGCCGGGAACCACGTCGGACACGGCCTTGGCGATCACCGACACGTCGTCACCGACTCGTGAGAGCAGATCGCCCTTGCCGACCTTCTCGACGGTCTGGATCGGCAGGCGCAGTGCCCGGTCCACGGTCCGCTCTCGCAGATCCGCCAGGATCGTCTCACCGAGCCGCTTGATCAGATAGGCAGCCACACCGGTGAACACACCGCCCACGATTGCGGCAGCGGCGATGATCACGACCACCCCGACGATCGTCGACGTGGGCGCGTTGTCCCGGACCCGGTCGACCAGGACACCGAAGACGTAAATCGGCACCAAGGCCATCGCCGACGCCGAAGCCGCGACGATCAGGACCAGCAGGCTCTGCATCCGGTGTTCGGCCAGCGCTGCCCGCAACCACTTCCAGGTCTGGCGACCACTCGCGATCGGCAACAACTCGCGCTCTGTCACCTTCTCTGCGTTCTCCCCGGCCGGCATTTCGGTTGTCATGTCCGTGGCCGTCACCGCAGCACCGCTCCTCGGTAGTTCGCGTCGCCGCGAGAGAGTTCGGAATGTGTGCCCGTCGAGGCGATCACTCCGTCGCTCAACACGATCACCCGATCCGTCACGGCCAGCAAGGCGGGGCTGCTGGTGATCAATACCGTCGTGTGGATGCCACCGGCACCCTCGTGCCGCAGTTCTGCGATTCCTTCGGCGATCGATGCCTCGGTAACCGCGTCCACCGCCGTCGTCGGATCGTGCAGGACCATCACGGGTGCCTGTGCCACCAAGGCGCGCGCGAGGGCGACGCGTTGCCGCTGGCCTCCCGACAAACTGGCGCCCCGATCGGTCACTTCGAGGTCGAGACCGTCCGGATGTGCGTCGACGACATCCGCCGCTGCCGACGCCACCAGAGCGCTCTGGATGTCGAGAGCAGCGGCATCACCGGCGCCCGCAGTGACGTTCGACGCAAGCGACCCGGAGAACAGATCGGTGATGTGCGGCTCCACCAACACCGTCCGACGTGCCAATCGCAAGTCCATGTCGGACAGGCTGATTCCGCCAACCCTCACCACTCCGCGATACGCGTCCTGCGCCAGCTGACCGGACAGGACCGCGACAAGAGCGTCGGCGTCCTGCGGCTGGTAAGCCACGACGCCCAGCAGTTCTCCGGCAGGCAGATGCAGGTCGATGCCCTTGAGTGACTTGTACTCGACTCTGTCGAGAGTCAGGTCGGTGCCTTCGAGTTCGGTCTGCGAACCCGCGCCACGCAGTGGCTCCGCGTCCAAGACCAGTGCCAGTCGATCCGACGACGCTCGCGCCACCGCGAAGTATCCGGGAATGGACGCAAGCAATCCGAGCGGTTCGATGATGAACTGCGCAAGCCCCACCACGGTGATCAGTTCACCGACCGTGATCCGGCCCTGCAACGCGAAGTATCCCGCGAAGCCCGCAACACCGACCGCGAGCAACGCACTGATGGTCGCGGCAACGCCGGTGTAGATACCGGTCGCCTTGGCCGTGCCGATCGTCGATGCGAGCGCTTGACGGCTGACCGTGCGGTAGCGCGCCGACGCGGTCTTCTCGCCGCCGATACCGCGCAGCGGACGCAATCCGCTGACCAGATCCGTAGCCATCGCCGACGCCCGAGCGATCGACGCCTGCTGACCGGTGGCCCTCGACGTGATGAGAGGCGCCGCCAACTGCAGCAGACCGAGAATGACCGGCGTTCCGATCAGAACGGCCAGCCCCAGCCAGAGGTCGATCCACACCAACGCCACCGCCGACGCCACCGCAGCTGTCAGGGCCGCAGCGGCGCGCGGGACGATGTCCGCGATCCACGAGGTCTGCTCGGCATCGGATGTCGAGACTGTCAGCAATTCACCCGAACGCAGATCGGTGCGCACCCCACGCGGATCGAGGACGCGGTGCGCCACCTCGAGCCGGAGGCGATGAGCCTCCTGCTGCATCGCGGTGACGATGAAGCGTGCGCCGAAACGCCACGCGGCCGTCAGAACGAGAAAGAGAGCCGCGAGACCGACGATGGAGACGATCAGGGCCGTGGTGTCCGAAGTCTCCACCGCACGGTCGATGATCACACCGATGGAGATCGGCACCGCCGTCTCGGTCAGTTGGTGCAGACAGACCAGAACCGTGCCGATGGCGAGCGGGCCACGGTTACGGACGAGGACACGTCGCAAAATCGCAGCACCGCTGTGATTGCCACTATCCGGCTCGTCCGAGTCGACGGTCACACTCGAGGGGGTCGAACTCATGGAACTCCAAGCATCGATGGAAGCGATAAAGTTGAGTACAGAGATAAGTAAGTCGACCCTAATACATGAGCAACTAGCGTCGACACGCCCAGTTCTCATAGAGTCGCGAGTAAGAACCATTGCTTGCGCCGTGCAGGCAAGCACGAGAGGAACATGATGGCTGAGAACACGACCGTCGAAACCGAGATCGCGGACGAGGACCTCGAGCCCGTTGCGGACGAAACTGCTCGTCAGGCACAGCGCGTCGTCGCTGCCTACGCGGAAGATGCCGACGAGTGCAGGATGCTGCTCTCGATGCTCGGTATCTCCCCCGCCGCCAAGCTCGACTGAATCTTTCCCTCACCGACCGAGAAGGAACCACGTGCCTGTCAGTCCGGATTCGACCAGTTCAACCCTTTCTGACAGCGCACCTGCTTCTTCGACCGGTGAAGCCGTGTCCGGGCAGGCTGAGTTCGTTGTCGTAGCGAACCGCCTGCCCGTCGACTTGGAACGGCTTCCCGACGGCACCACCCGCTGGAAGCGAAGCCCCGGCGGACTGGTCACCGCTCTCGAGCCGATCCTGCGCAGCAATCAGGGCGCGTGGGTGGGCTGGGTGGGGGTGGCGGACGCCGAGCTCGACCCCATCGTCGAAGACGGACTCGAGCTCTACCCCGTGCCGCTGAGCGCCGAGGAGATCAACGAGTACTACGAGGGATTCTCCAACGCCACCCTCTGGCCGCTCTATCACGACGTCATCGTCAAACCCGAGTACCACCGCGAATGGTGGAACGCCTACGTCGAGGTGAACCGGCGATTCGCCGAAGCCACCTCCAAGGCAGCGGCACAGGGCGCGACAGTCTGGATCCAGGACTACCAGCTGCAGTTGGTACCGAAGATGCTGCGGATGCTGCGCCCCGACCTGACCATCGGCTTCTTCCTGCACATTCCGTTTCCCCCGGTCGAGCTGTTCATGCAGATGCCGTGGCGCACCGAGATCGTCGAAGGCCTCCTCGGCGCCGACCTCATCGGCTTCCACCTTCCGGGTGGCGCACAGAACTTCCTGTACCTGGCCAGACGCCTTGCCGGGCAACAGACTTCACGTGGAACCGTCGGCGTCCGCTCCAAACTCGGTGTGGTGCAAGTAGGTTTCCGTAGCGTCCGCGTCGGCGCCTTCCCTATCTCCATCGACTCCGGCAAGCTCGACGAGCTCTCGCGTACCAAGGCAATTCGAGACCGCGCCAAGCAGATTCGCAAAGAACTCGGAAACCCCAAGCACATCATGCTTGGCGTCGACCGCCTCGACTACACCAAAGGCATCGACGTCAGGCTCGCTGCGCTCCACGAACTTCTCATGGAGAAGCGCATCGACCCCGCCGACACCGTCATGGTGCAGCTGGCGACCCCGAGCCGCGAACGCGTCGAAAGCTACGTACAGATGCGCGGAGACATCGAGCAGAAGGTCTCCCGGATCAACGGCGAGTTCAGCGAAGTCGGCCGCCCCGTCGTCCATTACATCCATCGGCCGATCCCACGCGACGAACTGGTCGCGTTCTTCGTCGCCGCCGATCTCATGCTCGTCACGCCGCTGCGTGACGGCATGAACCTCGTCGCCAAGGAGTACGTCGCCTGCCGCAGCGATCTGGGTGGTGCATTGCTGCTCAGCGAATTCACCGGTGCCGCAGCAGAACTCCGCCAGGCATTTCTGTGCAATCCCCACGACCTCGACGACGTCAAGGATTCGATGGAGAAGGCCCTCAATCAACCGCGCGAGGACGGCCGGCGCCACATGCGTGCGCTACGTCGTCAGGTCCTGACGCACGACGTCGACCGCTGGGCGCGCTCGTTCCTCGACGCGCTCGCACACGGCGGTGCCGCAGGCCCGGCGCTGATCGCCCCGGCCGAAGCACAAGACCACTGAGGACAGTGCACAAAGGCTGAGGCCGCGGAGAGTGAATCTCCGCGGCCCCAGCCTCTTTCGTACCCGACTCCAGCCTTCGTGTGTTTGATCAGAAGGGTTGGACGTTGTTCACGAGCCAACGCCCGTCCTGCTTCTCCAGACTCATCTTCACGCGACTGCCACTGGCAACGGCTTCGGGCGATTCCGAAGACGTGGTGATCTGATTGAGGAACAGCATCGTCGTCGCGCTGTCCGCCTCGGCGTCGAGAACCGCGGCGCCCTGGACGACTACCTGAACGGTCAGCGACTTTTCCTTGGCTCCCGGAATGATCACCGATTCGATCAGGTTGGTGAACGTGCCCTGGAAATCGCCCGTCAAACCGTCTGTGGCCGCGTGCAACTGCTGATCGACGTTGTTGTAGTCGTACTGGAACATCGCAACCGCCTGATCGGAAGAGGCCTGTGCCACTTCGTCTCTGGTCTGATCGATCGCCGTGATGTCACGCGTTCCACCCGGACCGAAGTAGAGATACGCCGACACTGCCGCCAACGCGATGGCCACTGCACTGATGACGCACAGAACGATGGCGAGCGGTGAGACGCGCTTGGGCTTGGACGTCTCGGGGATTACTTCTGGGGTCATGGCACAAACTCCACATTCGAGGCAAGCAACTGCCCGTCGACGTCGCACATGGTGATTCGGAGTCGGTAGTTGCGTTCGGCGGGCGCTTCGTCGCCGTTCTTCTGCATCGCGCGCACCGCGACCAATGAAGTCCCGCAATCGCCGTCGGATTTCTCGAACCCGGCTTCGAGCACCTCGCCGTCGGTCTGAACTCCGGCCTGCCCGAGGACGTTGACAAACGAATCCTTGCGTCCGTCGAACTGCGACTTGAACTCGTCGGTGGTGCCGGCGAGGAACTTGTCGAGGTCGGCAGCCGCTGTATCCGCGTGCAGTGTCGTCAGATTCAGTGCGGTGGTCCGGGCACCGGCCACGTAGCGGGCTCGGTCCTCGTCGGCATTGGACGCCTTGTTCCGGTCGACGAGAAGAAACACCGTCAGGGCCGCAAGAGCAACAGCGATCACCGAAGCAATGGCGATCCCGACTACCAACCCGGCCTTGGGCTTCGAACGAACAGGGGTGTCCACAGCAGTTTCTGCGGGGGTTTCGGCGGTACCGATCGGCTCGGCCTCGGTCGTGACCTGATCACCGCTGACGACCTTCTCAGGTGGAGTATCGGGCTTGCCCAAAGCAACTGGCGCCGCCGCCTTCTGCTCAGCCACCTTCTGCTCAGCCGCCTTCTGCTCGGCTGGCTTCTGTTCGGCCGACTTCTTTTCGGTGGGCACTACTACCGCGGCAGCGTCTGCATCCGCACCCGTGGGTCCGGCGCTGCGGGACGCGCGACGGCGCACCCGCTGCCCGGCCTGTGGATCTTCGTCTGTCATCAACCCTGCTGACCCTTCATGAACTGTTCGAGACTGACGTCGCCGCCACCGAGGTTCGGTTGCGAGTACGTCCTTCCGTCCGGCCCGATGTACGTGCCTGTAATCGGATCGTACCGACGAGCCGAGACCGAAGGCGTCGACGTGTACGAGCTCGGGGTCGCGGTAATCGGTTCCGGAGGCCCGGATTGCGGGTTCGTGCCCATCGGTACGTAGCCGGAACGGCACTGTTCGACCGTCGGCGCACGACGTCCCGGATACTCCTCGCAGGGAAGGTTTCTCGCGCCGCGCACGGCGATCGGCGAATCCTGAGCAACCTGGCAGAAGAGATCCGACGGCGTCTCGATCGGTGATTCGTCCTTCGGACTGCGCCACTGCTCTGCGGGCAGGAATCCTGTAGTGCACGGCGGCGGGTCGTTGACCTCCATGTGGAAGTCCACCAGTGCACCATCCGCAGCCGGGCCGGAGCCTGCCACCGTGACCAGCGCTGCGGCCAGCGGCGGATAGATGACCAGAATCTGCTCGATCGCGTTGTTGTAGATCACGCCGACCTGTCCGACGGAAACGAGGTTCGCCAGAAGAATCGGCAATGTCGGCTGCATGTCTTGCAGAAGAGCATTCGCCTCCGCCGCTGCCGCCGGCCCCTTCTGGATGACGGCACGCAGATCAGGGTCGCTGGCTCGGAGCTGATCGGTGAACGTCACCAGATTGCTTGTCCAGGAACGGATGGCGTCGCTGCTGACCACCTGGGTGTCCAGGAGTGGACCGGCCTGCTCGATCAGGGTCTTGGTCGCGTCGGAGTTGTTGTTCGCCTCTTCGACGAACAGCCGAGCCGAGTCGATCAGCTTCTGCAGATCCGGGCCGGCACCGTTGAACGCCTTGAAGGATTCGTCGATGACGGTCTTGAGCTTGGTGTCGGAAATGCTCTGCAGCAACAGATCTGCCTGATCGAGCATCGCGCCGACATCCTGGGGAATGCTGGTTCGGTCTTCGGGAATCACCGATCCGTTTTCCAGATGCCCGTCGACCACGATCGCTCCGGAGCTGTCGGTGTGCGGAATCAGATCGACGAACTGCTCGCCGATCGCCGACACACTCTTGACCGCAGCGTCGACGTCCGAGGGCACCTTGACGCCGCTCTCGAGAGACAGACGCGCATTCACGCCCGTTTCCGACAACTCCACCGCGTTCACGACGCCGATGGTCTGACCGCGGTAGGTGACGTTCGAGTTCTTGTACAGCCCACCGGTGGCGGGCAATTCGACGGTGACGTCGTATCGGCCGATACCGACCATAGCGGGAACACGCACGTACTGAGTGGCCATCACGATCAAACCGACGACCGTCAAGACGGCGAAGATGGTGAGCTGGATACGGACGAACTTTGTGAGCATCATGGTGCCGGTGCCCCCTGAGGAAGTCCTGGAATGTTGATCGGCGGAAGTCCCGGAATCTGAATGGTATTCGGATCCGCTGCCGGAGCCTGTCCTGCGGGAGCCTGTCCGGCAGGGGCCTGTGCGGGCGGTGCGGCAGGCTTGAGCGGATCGCTCAACGGGTTGCCTGTCTGTCCGGCCAGCCCAGCCTGCTTACCCAACACGCCTTCCGGTCCGGAGAGCGTTCCGGCCAACGGAGTTCCGGTGAGGAAGTTCGCGTCCAGTCGGGGCAGCGAGATGTCGATGGTCATGGCCAGGTTGGCGTAGTCACCGCGAATGACGTTGTCGATTCCGTTCTGTGGGAACGGGAACGTCAAGAGGACTCCGAGAACCTGCGTGAGAGCGTTGCCCGAATCCGCCAACGCTTTCAGAGTCGGCGACAGCGCGCGAACGTTGGTCGCGAAATCGTCACCGCTCTCCTGGATGACGCGACTGGCCACCTCGCTGAGACCACCGAGGGAGGTCAAGGCGTTGGTGATCTCCTGACGCTGAGCGACAAGAACCTCGAGTGCCGGCGGAATACCTTCGAGTGCTTTGTTCAGGGTGTCGTGCTGGGCCTGGACCGTCGAGGACAGTCGATCGAGTCCCTCCATCGCCGAAACGATGTCGCCCCGTTGCTTGTCCAGACTGCCGACCAGCTGATCGAGCTGAGGCAGGAGGTCGCGAACCGAATCTTCACGCCCACCGAGAGCGGCGTTGAGTTCCTTCGTGATGTCCTGAACCTGAGCGAGACCGCCGCCGTTCAGTACCACCGACAGCGACGACAGCGTCTGTTCCGTCGTCGGGTAAGCGCCCGCCCGCTCGATCGGAATCAGGTCACCGGCTTCGAGTCGGCCCTCGGGCTCCTCCCCTACCGGCGGCGCCAACTCGATGTGCTGAGAGCCGAGCAAGCTGGTCTGACCGATTTTTGCCGTCGCGTTGGCCGGCAACTGAACCTCGGGATTCAGCGACACCGTCACCAGAGCGTGCCAGCCTTGAACCTCGATGTTCGAAACGCTTCCCACTGCCACGTCATCCACCCGGACGGGCGAATTCTGCGACAGCGTAGTCACGTTCGGCATCTCGATCTGAACCTCGTATGCGCCTTCGCCCCGGCCTTGAGTGCCTGGCATCGGCACCGAGTTGAGACCGTTCCATTCACAACCGCTGGCGCCGAGAGCCACTGCCGTGGCCAACACGGCAACCGTGGTCTTGCGAGCTACCCGCATCAGTTCCCTCCGCCCATGTTGAAGAGTTCGGCGAGATCCTTGGGAACACTCGTCATGGGAGCACCCGACATCGGTCCTGCGACGGTTTCCGGCTGATTCTGACTTGCCGCTTCCAATCCCGGCTCGGTGTAGACGATCTGATCCGGGAAAGCCTGCACGCCCGCAACCGGGTTGAACAGGAATCCGGGGTAGTTGCCGATCATGGTGCTGAGCACCGGCCCGAGGTACTGCTTACACAGGTCGGCACTGTTCTGGGAATTACCACTCTCGATACCTTCGATGGAACCACAGATCCACTGGATCGGATTCTTGAAGTTACTCAGTGCAATTGCGCCGGTCATACTGCCCTGAGCCGGCTTGTAGATCTGATAGAAGTTGGCAAGCGACGTCGGTCCGGAGTGCAGAACCTGCTCGATCTCCGGGCGCTTGTCAGTCAGTACCTGAGTGGCATCGGCGAGACGCGCAACCGATTCGCTCAGTCCCTCGCTGTTGTCCTTGACGAACCGCTGGACGTCGCCGACGGCCAGGTCGAGATCACTGAGGGCTGTACCCAACTCGTCGGAGCTGCTTGCGAGAACGCTTGTCACCGAAGCGAGGTGACCGCTGAACTGCACGATCTGCTCGTTGCTCGAGGACAACGCAGTGACAAACGCCTGCAGGTTCCGAATGGTGGAGAACAAATCGGTCCGGCCTTCGGACAGCGTGTGCATCGTGGCCGAGAGTTCGCGCAGCGTCGACCGAATCGACTCACCGTTACCGTCGAGGTTCGTTCCCACGGTGTCGATGAATCGACCGAGGGAACCCTGATCGTCCAGACCCTCCGGTCCGAGTGCGTCCGACAGTTTGGTCAGTTCGGTCTTGATCTCGTCCCACTCCACCGGAACGGCGGTGCGCTCGATCGGGATCTCGCCGCCGTTGGGCATCTGTTCCCCGCCGGAGTACACGGGGGTCAATTGCACGAAGCGTGCGGACACGAGGCTTTGAGCAACGATGAGCGCCTTGGCATCTGCCGGAACGTCGACGCTCGAGTCGATCTTCATCTCGACGTACGTGTCCCGATCACGCGGTTCGATCTTCGTCACCTTGCCGACGTTGACACCGAGCACTCGCACGACGTCGCCCTCGTAGAGACCTGTCGTCGAGACGAAGTGCGCGGAGATCTTGGTCTTGCCCAGGCCAGGGATGAAGAGGTAGGCCGCACCGGCGACGAGCAGAGCGACCAGCACACCCGCTCCGATCAGCACCCACTTCTTGCGTGGGTTGGTGGAGCCCTGTGGATCCTGTGAAGTCATGGTCTCGGTCATTCTCCCGGCCCCCTGATCGTCGGTGGAATACCGGGGAAGAAGTCTTCCAGGTCGCCCGGAACCTGCTCGGGCGCGACGCTGGTGTCCACCAGGGTCTTCCACCAGTTGCTCGGCAGAATGTTGATGATGAAGGCGTCGAAGAACGGGCCGCTGGCCACGGTCTCACCGAGCGCGGTGATGTACGGTCCGAGTCCGTCGAGCGCTCCCGCGATGTTGTCCTTGTTCTGCTGGAGAACCTCGGCGACCGAATTCAGCTTCTCGAGGGTCGGCCCCATCTGAGCCTCGTTCTCCTGCACCAGCGCTGACAGTTGACGTGAGACTGCGCCGGTGTTGACGATCAGTTCGCTGATCGCGTCACGCCGCAAGCTCAGTTCGGCAAACAACTTGTTGCCGTCGACCAGCAACGAATCGATCTGACCGCTTCTGTCGGAGAGGATCTTGGTGACATCTTCGGCCCGCGAGAGCAATTGGAGCAGGCTCTCGTCGCGTGAGTTGATGCTCTGCGAAAGCCGCGTCATTCCGTCCAATGCGGTGCGAAGCTCTGGCGGAGTATCGGCGAGGGTGTCCGAGATCGCATTGAGCGAATCGTTGATCTGTTCCGTGTCGAGTTCGGACACCGTTGTCCCGAGGTCACCCAGAGCGTCGTTGAGCGAGTACGGGGAGTTGGTGCGTTCGACCGGAATCGGCGTGTCCGTCCGCAACAGTCCGGATCCTTCCGGCCTTACCGCCAACGACTTTCGGCCGAGAACCGTGTTGGTCTTGATGTCGGCCGCGGTCTGCTCGCCCAGGGCGACACCATCCTGAACGGTGAAGGTGACCAGCACCTTCTGGTCGTCGAGTTCGACGTCGCTGACCTTGCCGACCTTCACGCCGGCCATGGTGACGTCGTCGCCGGTGACCAGGCCGCCGGCATCCTGGAAGTACGCCGAGTAGCGAATGCCGCCGTTGATGAACTGGAGTTGATCGTATTGAAGCGCGGCACCCACGGTTGCCACCGCCAGGACGAGACCGATGACACCGATCTGTACCGGATTGCGTTCACGGGTAGGGGTCATGAGACTTTTGCGCACCTTCCCGTGTCCTGCACTGCCGTGGGCAAGATGATCGTCGTTCCGTCAGGTCCGGAGAACTTGAAAGTGTTGGCGCACAGATAGAACTGGAAGAACGCTCCGTACGTGCCCACTCGGATCAGCTTCCGGTAGTCGGACGGCAGACGACCGAGAGCGGTATTGATGTCGTCCTTGCCCAGGTCCAGCTGCGTCATCGTTCGGTTGGTCTCCCCGATCAGCGTCTGGATGTCCGGACGTGTCGCCTGCAGCAACGACGCGAGATCTCCCGTGGCACCGGCGATCTCGGTGATCGAGTTGCCGATCGGGCCACTGTCCTTCGCCAATCCACTGACCAACTGCTGGAGCTGATCGATCGTGGTGGAGAACTGATCGCCCTTGTCGTTGATGGTGCCGAGTACGTCGTTGAGATTGGTGATGACGTCCCCGATCAGCTGGTCTCGGTCCGCCAACGTGCTGGTGAACGAACTGGTGTTTCCCAGCAACGAAACCAGCGTTCCGCCCTGGCCCTGGAGTACCTGCAGCAGTGCCCCGGAGAGGTCGTTGACCTGCTGCGGGTCGAGCGAACGAAGCAGCGGCTTGAATCCGCCGAGCAGCAGATCCAGATCGAGCGCGGGCGACGTCTGATCGACCGGAATGGATCCTCCCGACGGAAGCGTCTCGGTGGAACCGGCGCCCTCGAGCAGTTCCATGTAGCGATCGCCCACCAGGTTCTCGTAGCGCACAGTCGCTTTGGTGCTCTTCATAAGCGAGTACTTGGTGTCGACGTCGAACTCGACCTCGGCCTGGTTGGAGTCACCGATGGACACTCCGGTGACCGACCCGACCGGAACACCGGCGATCCGGACCTTGTCGCCGGACTTGAGTCCCGAGACGTCCGAGAAGGTGGCGTGAAATCCGTTGCTGCTGCTGAAGCGCACCTGACTGAAGACGATCGCCAGTCCGGCGAAGATGACCGCCATGACGACGGTGAAAATCAGCAGCTTGACCGTGGTCGGTCTCATCACTTCCCGTCTTCCTGCTCGTAGGAGTCACCGAAGAGATACTGGAAAATGGTCGGCACGGTGACGCGCAGTTCGGTGTTGGGAACGAAAGGCACGTTGCCGGTGTTGGTGACTGCGAACGGGGCATGCCCGTCGACCTTCGGATCGAATTCGGGCAGACCGTAACAATTGGGTCCACCGGAGGCCGCGACCTTGGGGAGAGATTGCGGGTTCTGGTACGCCTCGGCGCCGTACATGAAGCTCGCACTCAGCATCAGCGCCGCTTTGTCCCCGGTGCCTGCCAGTGGCTCGAACTTGATCCGACCGTCGTTCAATCCGACGATGAAGCACGTCAGACCCGACGAGTACTTGTCGAGCAGGGTCGTCGTCGCGGTCAGAGTGTCGAGGGCGGTGGTCAGGTTCTGCTCGTTGTCGGTCAACAACGCGTTGCCGGTGTCCGCGAGGCCGGTGACGTTGAGCAACAGCAAGTCGAGGTTTGCCTGCTCGGCCACGATCGATCCGCTTGTCGCGGTGGCATTGTCGAGGATGCGCATCAGATCCGGTGCCACGTCGGCGTACAGATTGGTGACATCGGCGGCGCCGACCAAGTCTTCCTGGAGCTGCGGTAGAACCGGATTCATCTTCTTCAGATAGGTGTCACCGAGCTCGAGAACCTCACCCAGCGACTTGCCGCGCCCGTTGAGTGCGGTGGAGATCGCGCCGAGTGTGGCGTTGAGCTTTTCCGGTTCGATCTTCGCGAGCACGTCCGAAAGATGTTCGAAGACACTGTTGAACTCGACGGTGACGCTGTCCGAAGCGATGACAGCACCCTCCTGGATCGGCTGGGTCGACGGATCGTCGGGGATCACGATGTTGACGTACTTCGCACCGAACACCGTGGTGGTCTTGATCTCCACCCGGGCATTCGACGGAATCTTCGACATCTGGCCCGGGTCCATCGCCAACTTCAGGTTTGCCTGGTCCCCGACGAGTGAGATCGACTCGACGCGGCCGACCTGCACTCCGCGCAACTTCACCTTGGCATTGGGTTCCATGACGAGGCCGGCACGCGTGGACGTCACGGTGATGGGCGTGCTCTTGGTGAACCCACCCGAGAACATGGTGAGAGCAACGGCGACGATCGCCACGAGTCCGAGGACCAGGCCGGCTGCGGCCAACTTCTTGTGCCATCTGGGTACGGTCATCGCTTGCCCGCCTATCCCGACAGGTTGAAGTTGCCGGACCCGCCGTAGATGGCGAGTGAGATGAGCAGGGTGACCGTGACGACCGCGATCAACGAGGCGCGCACTGCGTTACCCACCGCGACACCGACGCCGACCGGGCCACCGGTTGCGTTGAAGCCGTAGTAGGTGTGGATGAGCATGACGGCCAGCGCCATGACTATCGCCTGGGCGAACGACCACAGTATGTCCGTGGGTATCAGGAAGGTCGTGAAGTAGTGGTCGTACACGCCGCCGGACTGGTTGTAGAGGAACACCGTCGCAAAGCGGCTGGCGACGAACGACGCGATCACCGCCAGTGAGTACAGCGGGATGATCGCGATCATGCCGGCCATGACGCGGGTGCTGACCAGATACGGAATCGACGGGATCGCCATCGTCTCCAGCGCGTCGATCTCTTCGGAGACGCGCATCGCACCGAGCTGCGCGGTGGAGCCGGCGCCGATGGTCGCGGCGAGGCCGATTCCGGCGATGACCGGCGCTGCGATGCGAACGTTGATGAAGGCGGCGAAGAAGCCCGTCAGTGCTTCGACGCCGATGTTGCCCAGCGAGCTGTAGCCCTGAACGGCGATGGTGCCACCGGTGAACAGTGTCAGGAATCCGACGATCACGACGGTGCCACCGATGACGGCGAGCGCACCGGTGCCCATGCTGATCTCGGCGATCAGTCGCAGAGTTTCACGTGGATAGCGCATCAGCGCCTTGGGAGCGTGACCGAGAGCCTTCGCGAAGAACAGCGCTTGATCACCGATGCTGTCGATACTGCGAGAGATCGAGCCGATCTGTCGACGTGTGCGCGGGAAGCGTCCCGCTGCGGCCAACGCCATCAGATCTCCTCCCGTCTGTCGTTTGTCGTTCTGTCCACTTCGATCTCTCCGACTGCCGTGGGCCTCATCCGGCCGTCAACTTGATACCGATGGTCGTGATGAGCACGTTGACGACGAAGAGCGCCATGAACGCGAACACGACGGTCTGGTTGACCGCGTCACCGACGCTCTTGGCGCCGCCTTTGACGTTGAGTCCGAGGTAGGCCGCAACCAGGCCGGCGATCATGCCGAACAGCCCTGCTTTGACCATGGAGAGCATGAGCTCACCGAATCCGGTGAGCAGTGTGATGCCGTTGACGAAGGCGCCGGGGTTCACGTCCTGGATGAACACGGAGAAGACGAAACCGCCGAGGATGCCGATGGTGCAGACCAGTCCGTTGAGGAGCAGCGCCACACCCGTCGACGCGAGCACTCGGGGAACGACCAACCGGTGGATGGGATTGATCCCGAGCACCTTCATGGCGTCGATCTCTTCGCGGATGGTTCGGGCCGAAAGATCCGCGCAGATGGCGGTTGCGCCGGCGCCGGCGACGATCAGCACGGTGACGATGGGGCCGACCTGCGTGACGGTGCCGAGGGCAGCTCCGGCACCACTGAGGTCGGCTGCACCGATCTCGCGCAAGAGAATGTTGATGGTGAAGCTGACCAGCACCGTGAACGGGATTGCGACCAGCACCGTCGGCACCATCGAGACTCGGGCCACGAACCAGGCCTGATCGATGAACTCTTGCCGCTGGAAAGGGCGGGAGAAGACTGCCCTCAAGGTTTGGGCGGACATCTGAAAGAAGCCACCGACCGCTCGTAATGGCACCTCGACGAGGTCTACCATTCGCCCTCCTCGTCCTTGGTTGCCGCAGTACTGTCTGTTCTCATAGTCCAGCCCCCGACAGCTTGTGACTCAGGTCATATTAACTAGAACGTGTTCACCTGTCAAAAACAAGTGTCCAACTCTAAGGAGTAGCCTCACGGCGCCGATCCGCAACCGGAAGATCGGAGACATGGGAAGCATCCCTTTTCGATGCGATTTTCGCCGAAATATCTTGGAAATTAATACTTTTGAATGATCGGCGCCTTTCGGCGCCAGGTTCGAAATTCAGCCATGCGAGAGCCTTGACTGGGCACGCCGATCGAATATCGCATCGTTCGCAGGAATGCAAAATTGGAACACAGTCCAGTTTTTTCGAGACCGTTGGTCTCGTTACAGAACGCAGGCAAACTGCCGCGCCCACCGACTCGTGAACACGCTATTTCTACCAGGAAGTGGACACGTAGACCGTCTGAGTGTGAACAACGGTTCTACGTGTCGCGAGCACCGTTCAGCCCAGCGCCCTCAAGGCCGCCGATGCCGAGAACATCTTTGCCGGGTCACGGCCTGCGAAGTAGTCACCCATCACTGCGGACAGCGTTTCCGGCGACCAGGAATCTCCCTCTGCATCGAACCTCTGCTCGACGACGGGCGCCGCCATCAGCGCAACCATCGGTCCGTACACCACGAATACCTGACCGTTGACGGCGTCGGCCGCTGGTGATGCCAGATACGAGACGAGCGAAGCCACGTGCTCGGGCGAGAGTGGATCCATGCCGTCGGCCGGAGCGTCGCCGAACACGCCTTCGGTCATCGACGTCCGTGCCCGCGGGCAGATCGCGTTGGCCCGTACGCCATAGCGCGAGAGCCCACGTGCGGCCGACAACGTCAGCGCCGTGATTCCGGCTTTTGCAGCGCCGTAGTTGGGCTGCCCTTCCGGTCCGAGGAGACCCGCCTCCGAAGAAGTGTTGACGATGCGCCCGTACACCGGCGCCCCGGCTTCCTTGGATTTCGCCCGCCAGTAGGCAGCGGCGTTGCGGCACAAGAGGAAATGGCCGCGAAGGTGCACTTCGAGTACGAGATCCCAGTCTTCGTCGGACATGTTGAACAGCATCCGGTCGCGTACGACCCCTGCATTGTTGACGACGATGTCGACACTGCCGAACTGACCCTGCGCTGCTTCCATCAGCGCGTCGGCAGTAGAACGCTCACCGACGTTGCCTGCCACGAATTCGACCTTGGCACCGAGACCACGGATTTCCTCGAGCGTCGCTTCGACGGCCTCGTTCGGGGCCAGATCGTTGACGACCAACGAAGCACCGGCCTTCGCCAGACCGATGGCCTCGAACTTTCCGAGCCCCGATCCGGCACCGGTCACGATGGCGACCTTGCCTTCGAGACTGGTTTCTGGGCTGTTCACAGCATTCATCGAAGCGCTCTCCCGGTTCTCTGCGGTCGTGTGTCGAGTTACCCGGCTCGATTGCCGTGACCCACGAGTTCGCAACTTTAGAACGTGTTCTTGTTTTGGGCAACCATCGTCACGGATGTTCGGTCAGTGCCGCGCGCGGGCACTGAGCGATCGCGGAACGGACATCCTCCCAGCGATCCTCCGGTGGGCGCACAGAACTGATCACGAGCTCCTCGTTGTCGTCGAGGTCGAAAATATCGGGCGCGATCCCGACGCACACACCGTTTGCCTCGCAACGGTCCAGATCAACCCTGACCTCCATGGCGATTCCTCTTCTCTACTCACAACTGCTCACACGAACACGGATACGAAACGAGTGCCGCAGGGCTGTGCCGCACACCGTTCCTGGCGATAACACTAGAACCTGTTTCAGTCGTGTGCAATGATTCGAAAAAGTACCGAGAACGGACGTCGAACGATCCGCCGGCGACGGCGAGGGCGCCCCTTGTCGCCGATGTACGCATCGATAGAACCTGTGTCAATCGAATGGTTGACGCTTTGATTCGTATCTCTATGGAGAGGTAACCATGCACATCACCTACACCCCTGAGCAGCAACAGCTCCAGGAGGAGTTGCGTGCCTACTTCGCACAACTGATGACTCCCGAGCGGCGAGAAGCGCTCGCCGCCACGACGGGTGAGTACGGCGAAGGCAATGTGTACCGCGAAGTCGTCGCGCAGATGGGCCAGGACGGCTGGCTCACCCTGGGTTGGCCGAAAGAGTACGGCGGACAGGAACGCTCCGCGATGGACCAGCTGATCTTCACCGACGAAGCCGCCATCGCCGGTGCACCGGTGCCGTTCCTGACGATCAATTCGGTAGCGCCGACAATCATGCATTTCGGTACGGACGAGCAGAAGGCCTTCTTCCTGCCCAAGATCTCTCGCGGTGAGCTCCACTTCGCGATCGGCTACTCCGAGCCCGAGGCCGGCACCGACCTGGCCTCTCTGCGCACGTCGGCGGTCCGTGACGGTGACGATTACGTCATCAACGGGCAGAAGATGTGGACCAGCCTGATCCAGTACGCCGATTACGTGTGGTTGGCGTGCCGCACCGATCCGGAAGCCAAGAAGCACAAGGGAATCAGCATGCTGATCGTCCCCACCACGGCAGAAGGCTTCTCCTACACACCGGTTCACACCATGGCCGGCCCCGACACCAGCGCCACCTACTACCAGGACGTGCGGGTCCCGGCGTCGTCGATAGTCGGCCAGGAACACGGCGGCTGGGCACTGATCACCAATCAGCTCAACCACGAGCGTGTTGCCCTCACCTCGGCCGGACCGATTCTGACCGCGCAGCGTGAGGTCCGCGAGTGGGCACAGAACACCAAGCTGCCCGACGGCCGACGCATGATCGACCAGGAATGGGTGCAGATCAATCTGGCTCGCGTGCATGCCAAGGCCGAGTACCTGAAGTTGATGAACTGGGAAATCGCCTCCGCAACCGATCACGCTCCCGGCCCCGAAGCTGCGTCCGCCAACAAGGTGTTCGGTACCGAATTCGCCACCGAGGCTTACCGCTTGCTGATGGAGATCCTCGGATCCTCCGCCACGATCAGGCAGAACTCCCCCGGCGCTCTTCTGCGTGGACGCATCGAACGCATGCATCGTTCTTCGCTGATCCTGACGTTCGGCGGCGGTACCAACGAAGTGCAACGCGACATCATCGGAATGACAGCTCTGCGGCTTCCCGCATCGAAGCGATAAGGACCAACGATCATGGAATTCACCCTTACCGAGGCCCAGCAGGACCTGTCCGGACTGACACGATCCGTCGTCGCCGAACTGGTCACCAACGACCGCCTTCGTGAACTCGACGCCGCCGAAGACCGTTTCGACGCCCTCTTGTGGAATGCTCTGGCCTCGGCCGGCGTTCTCGGCGCGGCCCTTCCGGAGTCGGTCGGCGGAGACGGATTCGGGGTCCTCGAGCAGTGCAGCATCCTGGCCGAACTCGGACGCGGTGTTGCAGCCGTTCCGTTCCTGACGTCCATCGTCGGGTCCGCCGCAGCGATAGCGGAATTCGGCTCGGACCAACAGCGAGACGAATGGGCGAGCGCTGCCGCCGCCGGCGAGAAGGTACTCACCGCGGCCCTCGCCGAGGAATACAACGACGACCCGGCCCACCCCGTCACGCGTGCCGAGAAGACCGCCGAAGGTTGGCGCATCGACGGAGCCAAGATCACCGTCGACAGTGCACCGCTCGCAGATCTGTTCCTCGTCCCCGCCATCACCGAGGACGGCGTCGCGGTCTTCCTCGTCGAACCGTCGGACGCGGGCGTGAGCATTACCAGGCAATCGACCACAGATTTCTCGAGCGCGGGTCTCGTCGAATTCGATTCGGTGCAGATCCCGGCCGATCGTGTTCTCGGCTCGGTTGCCCAGGGATCGGACATCGCGGCGTGGATCGTCGAGCGAATTCAGCTCGGTTCGACCGCCTACCAGTACGGAGTGCTCGATCAAGCGTTGAAGCTGACCGCCGAATATGCCACCGAGCGTGTGCAGTTCGGTCGACCGATCGGTAGTTTCCAGGCCGTGGCCCAGCGCCTCGCAGACGGATACATCGACGTCAAGGGTGTTCGTCTGACTCTGTGGGCTGCCGCGTGGCGTCTGAGCGAAGGACTTCCTTCCGACGGCGCTGTACAGACGGCCAAGTTCTGGGCTGCAGATGCGGGACACCGTGTCGGGCACACTGCGGTTCACGTTCACGGCGGTGTCGGTCTGGACGAGGACCATCCGGTTCACCGCTACTTCCTCGCGGCCAAGCATCACGAGTTCCTGCTCGGCAACGCAACGGATCAGCTTCGCGCGCTCGGCAAGGTACTTGCCGCAGTCCCTGCCTGAGTGCGTCCCACCGAGTGGAAATCCATGACCTGGTCCGAGACGAATCGATGATGATGCAGCTATGAGTCAGAGCCCCACTGTTTCCGATCTACTCCTCGGAGTCAGCGAGATCGACGACCGCGGTATCCGTTTCGAGGACCAGGTCATCACCTGGCGCGAGCACGTTCAAGGCTCGTTCGATCGAGCAGCGCTGCTGGACACGCTGCTCGATCGAACGCGCCCCAGGAATTTCGGACTTCTGATGGAGAACGTCCCCGAGTTCTCGTTGCTGCTCGGAGCGGCATCGTTCTCGGGTTCGGTCGCCGCCGGGCTGAACACGACCAGGCGCGGCCCGGCATTGGCGCGAGACATTGCGATCTCCGACTGCCAAGTCATCTTCACCGAGAACAACCAGGCACATCTACTCGACGACGTCGATCTCGGCGATGTCGGGGTGATCAACGTGGATTCTCCGGCCTGGGCGGAATTGTTGGCGCCCTTCGCCGATACGCCGGCCTACGCGTCGACGGCGCAGCCCGACGATCTGTTGATGCTCATCTTCACTTCCGGAACCAGCGGTGATCCCAAAGCGGTTCGGTGCACGCACCACAAGTTGGCCTCTCCCGGCGTCATGCTTGCCGATCGTTTCGGGCTCGGCGCCGACGACGTCGTCTACATGGCGATGCCCATGTTCCATTCCAACGCGATGATGGCGGCGTGGACGGTCGCGCTGCACGCTCGTGCGGGAATTGCCATGCGACGCAAGTTCTCCGCTTCGGGTTTTCTACCCGACGTTCACAAGTACGGAATCACGTACTCCAACTACGTCGGAAAGCCGTTGTCCTTCATCGCTTCCACCCCCGAGGTGCCGAACGAGCGGGACAACACCTTGAAGATCATGTACGGCAACGAGGGTTCGGCGCCCGCCGTCGCCACCTTCGTCCGGCGCTTCGACGCTCGCGTCATCGACGGGTTCGGTTCCACCGAGGGCGGCATTTCGATCTCCGCGGCACCGGTTCCCCGGCCCGGCGCCCTCGGACTGCTCCCGGACGGCGTCAAGATCCTCGATCCCGAGACCGGAGCGCCATGCCCGCCTGCAGTCTTCGATGCCGACGGCCGGATCACCAACGCCGACGAGGCAACTGGTGAACTGGTCAATGTCACCGGCCCAGGCACATTCGCCGGGTACTACAAGAACCCGGAAGCCGACGCCGAGCGAATGCGCAACGGCCAGTACTGGAGTGGCGATCTGGCGTACACCGACGTCGACGGTTACGTCTACTTCGCGGGACGCAGTTCCGGTTGGCTGCGAGTGGACGGCGAGAACATCGGTGCCGCACCCATCGAACGCTCCCTGGTCGGTTACCCGGGCTTCGCGCAGGTGTCCGTGTACGCAGTCCCCGACAGCGACGTCGGCGACCGCGTCATGGCGTCGGTGATTCCGGTCGGCGATGTCGACAACTTCGACCCGGCAGCCGTAGCCGAATTCATCGATTCCCGGCCGGAACTCGGGCCGAAGCAGAAGCCGACCTTGATCCGAGTGTGCAGTGAGTTCCCGAGAACGGCGACGTTCAAGGTGGTCACTCGAACGCAGAGCGCCGAACGCTGGAACACCTCCGATCCGGTGTGGATCCGACGGCGTGGAGAATCCGACTTCCAATTACTCACTCCCGAAATGGCACTCGGCCTCGAGAAGACGCGAGAGCCCGTCTAGCCCGATATCTCAGTAGTGCTGAGCAAGCGGTTTGTGCGCCGACACCGTTTTGTAGAACTCGGTGAGCCGGAGCTGTGATGCCGCTGCATCGTCGATCACCACCGTCGCGTGTGGATGCAGTTGGAGGACCGATGCCGGGCACACCGCGGCCAGCGGCCCCTCGACGGCAGCGGCAATCGCAGCGGCCTTGTGCTCGCCGGTCGCGATCATCACCAGATGCTTTGCTTCGCAGATAGTTCCGAGGCCCTGGGTGATCACGTGCCGTGGTACGTCGTCCGGACTCTCGAAGAATCGGGCGTTGTCGGTTCGAGTCTGTTCCGTCAGCGTCTTGACCCGGGTCCTCGAATTCAGCGAGGACGTCGGTTCGTTGAAACCGATGTGACCGTTGCCGCCGATGCCCAGAAGTTGTACGTCCACCGGACCATTCGACGCAATCGCCCGGTCGTAGGCTGCCGCGGCGGCAAATGGATCCGACGCGGTTCCGTCGGGGCTGAATACCCTTGCCGCGTCCAGGTCCAGGTGATTCACCAGCTCCGTTCGGATAACCTGGGCATACGACTCAGGGTGGCCTTCCGGCAGGCCGACGTATTCGTCCAACAGGAACGCCTGCACGCCGGCAAAACTCAACCCTTCCTCGCGGTGACGGCGCGCGAGTTCGCGGTACACCGAGAGCGGTGAAGATCCTGTCGCCAGGCCCAAAGTCCGTGCACCTGAATGCACCGCGTGTTCGAAGATGTCGGCAACAACGGTGCCGGCCGCCTCCGCACTGTCGACAATGACAATTTCCATCGGTTGATTCCTCAGCTTTCGGTGTAGTTCATGAGCCAGTTCCCAGCGGCCATGACGGCGCGGGTTTCGAGTTCTGGACCGGTGACGATCAGATCGGCGCGGCAACCCGGCACGAGATCGCCGACCATTCCGGCCAGCCCCATCAGCGAAGCAGGCGTTGCCGTCGCTGCGATGACAGCCGAAAGCAGATCGACGCCGGCGTGATTGACAGCCCGGCGGACTATGTCCATCAACCGACTCGTCCCGCCGGCAATGGCCGTTTCCCCCTGGCCGGCCAATCGCGCCACGCCATCGATCACGTCGACGTCGAGAGGCCCGAGTGGGTAACGGCCGTCGGGCATTCCGGCGGCAGCCATCGCATCGGAGACCAACGCGATCTGATGCGGACCGACAAGATCGAACACCGTCGCCACCGTCTCGTCGGCCAGATGTACTCCGTCCCCGACCAACTCGACCACCATCTGTCCTTTCGCAGCCGCGGCAAGACATGCCGCCACTGCGCCGGGAGCACGGTGATGCATCGGAGCCATACCGTTGAACAGGTGAGTGGCACTGAGCGGTGCATGCGCCGAGTGTGCGATCGAACGTGTCGCAATCGGGTTGGACGCATCGGTGTGTCCGATACTCACGACGGCACCGTGACGCTCCAGCAATGAGGCAAGTTCGCCGAAGTGTGCTGTCTCCGGAGCGATCGTCATCGAGCGGATGTGCCCGCGGCCGGCTTCGAGCAGCGACTCGAGCAGAGCCGGGTCGCCGTCGAGAATGCTGTCGGGATCCTGGGCGCCACAACGGAGTACCGACAGGAATGGACCTTCCAGGTGAATTCCGGCCAGCGTACCCTCGTCCACCAGTCCTGCCAGGAGCTCGATGCGACCGCGCAGGATCTGCGGCGGCGCGGAGACGAGCGAGCCGATCACCGAGGTCGTGCCGTTCGTCCGGTGGTGATCGGCAGCCACGGTGGATCCGAACTCGTCTGCCTCGGGGAAACCGAATCCGCCGGCGCCGTGGCAGTGAACGTCCACCAACCCCGGGATGATCGTTGTACCCGCAGCTGCCCGTTCGGGTAACGGGTCGGTTCGCTGCGACGCGGGCCCGGCCCACACCACACGATCACCGGAAATCTCGACGACCCCGTCCGGAAGCAGTTGCCCACCGGTCACCAGTTGTCCACGAAGAATCTGTCCACGAAGTATCACGACATCACCTGCGGTACAACGGGAACTTGGGGATCTGCGATCGACAACTCGCGGAGCACGGCGTCCGCGAGCACGTAGTGCCCTTGTTCGTTCGGATGGAATGCGTCAGCCAGGAGAGCCGGCGGTGGGCCCTCGGGAGAATGGGCCGTCCACTGCGCGTAGTGGTCGACGAACACCACGCGCGTCGAGGCGGCAACCTGCCGCACGACCTCGACGTACTGAACCAATCCCGCTCTGGTGGGCGCATTCTCGACGTCGATCGGTGGCGGCGTCTGCAGGATCGGCACTGCACCGATCGCTCGCGTCCGGAAGATCGTGTCCGAGAGGTCGTCTCGAAACCGCTCCAGTCCTTCTTCGCCATCCACTGCGTCATTCGTACCGAGCATGATCAACACCACCGAGGGTTCGAACACTTCGATGCGGTGTGCGAAACCCGCACGCACATCGGAGGATCGATTGCCGCTCACCCCGGTGTTGACAAGGACGTGGTTGAACAAGGAAAGTTCACCACGGACGCGTTCGGCGCAGTGTTCGACGTAACTTCGATGACCGTCGGTGTGCGTCAATCCTTGAGTGATGCTGTCGCCGGTGAAGACCCACCGTATCGGCGTCGAGGAGTCGCCGAGCAAAGTCTCCAGCCGAATCCGTTCAGCGGTCCTGGATTTCAGAGCCTTCGACGTCGGGGTCACACCCTCGACCTTTCGGCGCCCGATACTGCCGCTGCGAACTTCGACGTGATGAACGCCGGATCCGTGATTGCGGTTCCGACAACCACCGAGTCTGCACCCAGGGCGATGGCGCGTGCCGCATCCTCCGGGCTGTGGTATCGCCCCTCGGCAATGAGGACTGCATCTGGAAGTGCCTGCCGCAGTTCCGAGATCAGCTCCAGGTCCGGGCCGGCCAGCCGTCGGCTGTTCTCGGTGTATCCCGCCAGTGTGCTGGAGATGATGTCGGCGCCCGCCGCGGCGGCAGCGACGCCGTCCTCGAGTGTTCCACAGTCGGCCATGACGAGGCCGCCGCGATCATGGACCGCTTCGACGGTGTCGGCAAAGGTCAGCCCATCCGGACGAGGTCGCAGGGTGGCGTCGGCAGCCACGATCTGCGCACCCGAATCCACGACTTCGAGGGCTGATTCCCTTGTCGGCGTGATGAACACGCCCTCCGAGCCGATCTTCGTCAAACCGATCACCGGTACCTTCACTGCCGACACGACTGCGGCGACATCCGGGGTTCCGCCCACACCGCCGCAGCGGATCGCCACTGCACCGCCGTCGACCGCGGCGCGGGCCATCCTCTCGATGGTCCCGGTGTCGCGCAGGGCATGGCCGTGTCCGGCCTGACAGGACACGATCAGCTTCCCGCTGATGATCGTGAGCAATTCTTCGACAGTCACGGTGTTACCTCGATTCGTGTTGCGGCGGCCAGGAGCGCAGCTCCGACGAGCGGTGCATCGGTGCCCAAACGGGCAGGAAGAATGGCAGTTTCGGCAATGGGGCCCATCGCTTCCACCCGGAAAGCTGAGGTCAGCGGCGACAACAGGTCGGCTCCGATCTGGGCTGCACCGCCGCCGATGACGATCACCTCGGGATCGAATGCGGTGGCGACGCCGGCCAGGACTCGGCCGAGCAGAGTACCGGCGTCGGAGACCACGGCACGGGCGATCGGATCGCCGGAGCGCATGAGTGCCACCACTTTCTGCAACGGTTGAGTGGGCACACCCGCCCGCGCTGCGTACTCGGCCGCCATCGCCGGGCCAGAGGCGACTGCCTCGAGGTGATCGGTTCTGCCGCAACCGCAACCTATAGCCCCGGAGACCGGAACCAGCAGATGCGCGAGCTCGCCGGCTGTTCCGTGGGCGCCGTGATACAGCTGTCCGCCCACGGTCAACGCGCCACCGATTCCAGTACCGATCGAGACGAACAGTGCAGAGCTTCGACCGCGACCGGCGCCGATCATGTTCTCGCCGTGGGCCATCGCGCGCACGTCGTTGTCCACCGTCACCGGTAGACCCGAGTGCGCCTCGAGTTCTCCGCGAACCTCGGCGCCACTCCATCCGGACAGAATGTCGGAGGCGAAAACGACGCGGCCACGCACCCGATCGATGATTCCCGGTGCACCGACTCCGATTCCGGCTACGGGGTGATTCGTCCTCAGACGGTCGACCAACGCGGTGGCGGTCTCGAGAACAGCCTCCCTACCAGCCGTCGGTGTTGCCGCACGAACCGTGTCGATCACGTCTCCGTCGGACGTCACCACCGCAGCAGCCACTTTGGTGCCGCCGATGTCGATGCCGATCCATCGCTTCTGCCCAGATGTCATGTCAGAGGAGCCCCGCCTGTTCCAGAACGACCTTGATCGTTGCGGTCTCGGACTCGTCGAGCGAGAGCATCGGGGCGCACATCGTGTTGCCGGTGATGACGCCGCGCAGGGCCAGAGCCGTCTTGAACGCGCCAAGACCCGCGGCACCGGCACTGACGCGACCCGGTGTCGGCGCCTCGACGATCGAGAACAGATCGGTGAGTCGATCCTGCTCGGCCTTCGCCGCCGCCCAGTCTCCTGCCTGCGCAGCGCGCCACAGTCGCACGTAGCCGTGCGGGTCCACGTTGGCCAGGCCGGGCACTGCGCCCGAAGCACCCATCAGCAGGCATCCGTCGACGACTACCTCGTGCCCGGTGAAGACGGCGAAGTTTTCGAGCCCGGCCGACTGACGGAGCAACATACGGAAACTGACGTCGTCGCCGCTCGAATCCTTCACGCCGGCGATGACTCCCTCGCGACCGAGCTCGACCAGCATTGCCGGGCTGAGCTTGCTGTGGACACGAACCGGGACGTCGTAGGCGAACAACGGAAGATCCACTGCGGCGTGGATGGAGCGGAAATGCGTTGCCGTCTCGGCTGCATCGGTGATCGCGTAGAACGGCGCCGTCGCGACGATGGCATCCGCGCCCGCTTCACGCGCCTGCTCGGCAACGGCGATGACCCGGTTGGTGGTCATGTCGTTCACTCCGACGAGGACCGGTACCTGGCCGCCGACGTGACCGATGGCCGTCTGCACCACCTGGGCGCGCTGAGCGTCGGTGAGGTAACCGACCTCACCCGAGGAACCGAGAACGAACAAGCCGTCGACGCCGGCTTCGATCTGCAGTGAGAGCAGGCGTTCGAGCGACGCGGTGTCGATCTCGCCCTCGAGCGTCAGTGGTGTGACGATCGGCGGGACGATTCCGCTGAAGGTGGTGGTTTCCGTGCTCATGGGGTCTCCATATGTTGGTTGTCGGATTGAGTTGTGGGTGCGGCTGTCAGGGAGAAACGGAGACCGGCTGACCGCTCGAGGCGGACAGATAGGCAGCGTCGATCACGCGCATCGACGCGCGGGCGTCTGCCACGGTGTAGTCGGGTTCGGTCCGTGTGGGGAGTCGATCGAGCACGTGAGAGAGAAAGCTCGACACCGCGTTGTCCGAACCGAAGCCGCCGATGGGTAGTGCGGTCACGTCTCCCGAGGATGCGAAGTGGGTCACCGCGGGTTTGTCGTCGTCGGAACTCGCGTATCCGTGGGAACCGAGGACCCGAACCGTCGCGGTATTCGCGCCGAAACCCGGTGCTGCGGGGATTCTTCCGACGGTCACCGTCGCGGTGACGCCGTTTTCCAGGGCGAGCGAGATCAACGCCGTGTCTTCGACGCCGAACTGCTGGTGGGCCCCGCCGTAGAGTGTGCTCGTCTCGGCGTACACCTCGGTGACGTCCAGGCCGGTGAGGTATCGGAGGTAGTCGGCGGCGTAACCGGCGAAGTTCACTACTTCTCCCCCGCCGGACAACGTGGGATCCACCACCAGTTCGGGACGCTCGACGGACGTCGCGAAATGTGTTCCACTTGCGAGGAACTCGATGTCCACGTGGCGCGGCAGTCCGAGGTTTCCGGCATCGATCCAGCGGCGCAGTCGCCGGAGCGCAGGTGAATGAGTGCGGTTCACCACCGTACAGATTCGCCCGTTCGACCGTGCCGCTTCCTCGACCGCCGCGGCCTCCGACTCGTCGATACCCACCGGCTTGTCCACCAGGACGTCGAGTCCCGCGTTCAGTGCGGCAATCGCAAGCCGTGCATGCCTGGTCGGCTCACTGCAGATGATCGCCAGGTCTATCCGTTCGGGGTCGAGCAGCTCGCCGAGTTCGTCGATCCACTCGATGTCTGCGGCCTTTGCCATCGCGATTCCGTCCTCACGAATCCAATCGGGGACCGAGGATTCGTCGGAGGCCCCGACCAGGCTCACTCGAGGATCGGAACGCAACAGGTCCGCATAGGAGCCGGCATGCCTGACGCCGCTGACAAATCCGACGCGGATCGAACCGGTGCCGGTCATTGGTTTTCTCCGATCGAAATCGCGCGGCCGGTGTCGAGCGATTGCTGGGCAGCGATGGCAGTCGCGAGAGCTGCACGCACCTGCCAGTTCTCGACTACCGGGCTCGAGGAACCGTCGAGAGTGGCGATCCAGTGACGCATCTGATGCGACATCGCGTCCTCGATCGACGACGGCGGCGCGTTGGTCGTGTCCGTCATCAGTCCCGGGTCGTCGCCGGTGTCGTGCGCGAGCGTGCCGGAAGTCCCCGACACCACGATCCGGCGTACCATCTTTCCCGATTGTGGTAACGCGTAAGCCAATTCGATGAGAGCCAGCGATCCGTCCTCGAAGCGAACGGTCAGATGGAAGCTGTCGTGCACGGGCATCCCCGCCGCGAAGGTGGGGAAACTACGAGCGAACACACGGGTCGGACGACGACCGATCAGCCACGTCACCAGATCGAGTGCGTGGGTTCCGTTGTGAACGGGGTGACCACCCGAACGTTCCTTGTCGTGTTGCCAGCCTCGCCAGCCCCCTGGCCAGACATGGCCGGTGTACCAACTGAGATGGATCAACCGGGGGTCGCCGATGGCACCTTGTGCAACCGAGTTTCCGATCGAGGTGATCGACGGCTGGAATCGTACGGTCTGTCCGACCATCAGTGAGGTGCCGCCACCTTCGGTGGCCTCGACCATGGCGTCGAAGTCCGCGACTGTCAGCGCGGCCGGCTTCTCCACGTGCACATGCTTTCCCGCGCGGCCCGCGGCTATCGTCACGGGTGCGTGGTCGGGAGTGGCCCCGACGACGTTGACCGCCTGCACGCTCGGGTCGGCGAGAATCTTCGCCAGATCGGTACTGGCCTTCGCGCCCGGCGCCAACGCCGCAACCGATGCGGCCCGGTCCAAGTCACTGCCGAATACGTAGGCGACTTCGACCGACGGGATGCGCGCCAAGGCGCTGACGTGGTCCCGCGCGATTCCGCCGCTACCGATGACGGCTACACGCACCGTCACTTGGCACTTCCCGAGAGCGCTGCCGGTTCGCCGCCACCGAGTCGCACCTGTTCGGCGACGACGAGTGCGCGTTCACGTGCGTACGTCAACGGCGAGTCGGGATCAGCCTTGCCGTCGAGAACTGCTGCCATCTCGTCGATTTCGTGACGAATCGCAGCCTGCATCCACAGCGAGGATCCTCCGTTGCCCGAGTTGTACTTCTGCGTCCTGCTCGCAGCGTCGATCAACGATTGGTTCTCGGCGTCGACGTCGAAGATCGGCCACGACTCGACGACCCGCCCCCCGCGCAGTCGGCTGACCCGGCCGGTGTGGAAGTCCGCGTGGACCGAACCTTCGGTGGCATCGACCGTCAGCTGCCACGACGAAGTGTGTGAACGCGTCGAGATGGTGTGTCTGCCGATCGCGCCGCCGGCGAACGACACCACTGTGTTGCGGAAGCCGTCGTCCGCGGTGGCGATGCTCGACACGGCAGTCACCTCGCCGCCGAGCCAGCACATCAGGTCCAGTTCGTGAATCTCGTGAGTCAGTTCTCCACCCGTTCGGCTCTTGTCGAGCTTCCACCACTGTGGATCTGCGCCGTCGGTGTCGATCCAGCGTGAGCGAGATGTTTCAATCGCAGCGACCTCGCCGAGCTCCCCCGACGCCAGCAGGTCCGCCAGACGTCGTACACCCGGCATCATCCGCATGATGTGCCCGACCATCAACGGCGAACCGCTCGCGTCGGCGCTCGCGATCATGTTCTGCGCATCGACCAGTTCGACGGCGAGCGGCTTCTCGACAAAAACTGCCTTGCCGTGTTCGAGCGCCGCGATGGCAGGTTCGGCGTGCGCGTGATTGGGCGTCGCGACGACAACGAGGGCCAACTCCGGGTGAGCGGCCACCGCGTCGTGATCGTCTGTCGGGGTTGCCGAGAACTCTGCGGCGACGTCCTTGGCCCGCTCGAAGTCACGGTCGCACAGCATCGTCAGTTCGAAACGTGGATGGGCAGCCAGCTCGCGAGCGAGGGAACTACCGAAGAATCCGCAACCGACCACACCGACTTTGTATCGGGTCATGAAGTCTCCAAAGATTGGATGAGGGATGTCCTATGTTATACGGCCAGCGTCATCGGTCGTCAATTCGACGTCGGTAACACAGTCTTCATCTATGCAGGTGAGCGCACTATTTTTGGCTCGAAACCGGCAAAACGTCGAAGTTCGGCGCCGCCAGTTCCGAAGATTCTCTAGACGCTTTCTGATCCACAATGTAAGTTACGCAACATCGGACGTCGAACATAGGACATCCCCTATCCACTCCCTTGATGTCCCGCTCCCCGCCTTGGAGGCCGCCTTGAAGAACGAACGACCGCTGAGCTCCGCGTTCACCCGCCGAGACCTGTTCCGGTACACCGGGCTACTGGGAGCTGCAGCAGGTATCACCGCGACTCTCGCGGCCTGTGGCGGCGGGCCGTCGTCGACCTCGGTTGTCGGCGGTTCCGCGAGCACCGGCGATCTGACCACCGCCATCGGATACGGCAACGACCAGAGCTTCGACCCGATGCAGACTGCATCCGGTTTCCTCATGGCAGCGGTCAACCACGTCTACGAGGGACTGCTCGAAAACGATCCAGGCACCGGTGAGACGTATGCGGCGCTCGCACAGGCCGTCCCGACCGACGCCACTGCCTCGAGCTGGACCATGAAAATCCGCGAGGGAGCAACCTGGCACGACGGCACTCCGGTCACCTCGGACGACGTCGTCTTCACCTTCGATCGCATCCTCGATCCACAGCAGAACGTACTGATCCGCTCCTTCTTCTCCTCCTGGCTGCAGTCCGTCACCAAGGTCGACGACCAAACGGTGACCCTGAACTTCAACTACCCGTTCAGCGCTGCCGCACAGCGTCTCTCGATCGCCAAGATCATGCCCAAGCACGTCTTCGACGGCCACTGGGACGAGGCCAAGTCCGGAGCGCTGGTCGTCGGTTCCGGTCCGTACAAGCTCAAGAGCCACACCCCCAAGAGCAACACAGCTTTCGAGGCCTTCGAGGCGTACAACGGGCCGCGTCCGGCCAACTTCGCGACCATGAACTGGCTCTCCATCGTCGACACCTCCTCACGCATCGCGCGCGTCTCGGGCAACAATGCCGGTGCACAACTCGCCGACAACATCCCCGTCGCCAACGTCCCCACTCTGACCTCCGGTGGGCGCACCGTCGAGGGCAACCCGGGCATGAACCTCATGTACCTGCTCTTCGACACCACTCAGGCACCGTTCGACGACGTTCGTGTTCGCCAGGCGATGTTCTACGCAATCAACACCCCGAAGATGATCGAGATCGCCCTCGGCGGCAAGGCAGCACCGGCCACGAGCTACCTGTACGAGCGCAACCCCGACTACGCGCGAGCGTCCACCGTCTACTCGTACGATCCGGACAAGGCCCGCTCACTCCTTGCTGCCGCCGGTGTCAGTGGCCTCGACCTGACGCTGCTCTCCACCAACGTCAGCTGGTTGGCCGACTGCTTGCCGACCATCAAAGAGTCTTGGGACGCAGTCGGATTCAACACGACGCTCGAACCGCAGGACACCAGCGCCATGGTGAGCAAGCTCAACAGCGGCCAGAAGTTCCAGATCGCCGCCGGTACGTCCAACCCGCAGGCATTCGGCAGCGACGTCGACCTTCTCGTCCGCTACACGTACAGCAAGGGCGGCTTGTGGACGAAGACCTACGCCAAGTGGGACGACACCCCCGAAGCGCAGAAGATCTACGCCACCATGGACGAAGCCACCCGCGAGACCGACCCGGCAAAGCGCAGCACCCTCGTGCAGTCGTACCTGAACCAGATCGCCGAAAATGCTGTCTACTACCCGGTTCTCCATCAGGAACTCCTGACTGCGTGGGATCCGAAGAAGATCGCCGACGTCACTCCGCTGCCGTACCCCGGCGTCAACCTGCTTCAGGCGAAGCCGGCCTGATACCCGCCCGCTCGGCCGTTTCCCACAACTGAGAGATCCCCCGATGGCAAGAGTCCTCCCCATGCTGATCAGGCGATTACTGATACTGATCCCCCTGATCCTCGGCATCATCGCGTTCGTCTTCATCGTGATGCAGTTCGCGCCCACCGATCCCGCAACCGCGGCGTTCAACGGTGGCAACCCGACTGCGGAACAGCTGCAGCAGTTCAAGGAAGAGAACGGACTGCTCGATCCGCTTCCGCTGCAATACGTTCACTTCGTGACCGATCTGGTCAGCGGCAACATGGGTGACAGTCTGATTTCCGGTACCCCGGTGTTGGATTCGATCTCCACCGCTCTGCCACTGACCATTCAGCTCACGGTTCTCGGACTGGTGATCGCCATCGTGCTCTCGCTGATCTTCGGCGTCACCAGCGCACTGTTCCGCGATCGTTGGCCGGATCAGGTCATCCGAGTGATCTCCCTCGGTGGTGTGGCGGCACCGTCATTCTGGTTGGCACTGCTGATGATTCAGTACCTTGCTGTCCAACTCGGATGGTTCCCTACCGGTGGCTACGTCAATCCGAGCGACTCCGTCAGCGACTGGCTCTGGTACATGGCGCTCCCGGCGCTGTCCCTGTCACTGCCCGTCGCAGCACAACTCACGCGCATCATCCGCACGTCGATGGTCGAGGAGTTGGACAAGGACTACGTCCGGACCGCGATCGGCAGCGGCCTGCCCTATCACGTGGTGATCGGACGGAATGTGTTGCGTAACGCGCTGATCAACCCGCTCACCGTCCTGGGTCTACGAGTCGGTTATCTCCTCGGTGGCGCTGTGGTCATCGAGCAGATCTTCGGCCTGCCCGGCATGGGTCAGCTCATGATCAACGGCGTCACCAACGGTGACCCCGCAGTCGTTCAGGGTGTTGTCATCGTCATCGCGGTCGGCTTCGTCGTCGTCAACCTCGCCGTCGACATCCTCTACCTGCTCGTCAATCCACGACTTCGGAGCGCAGCATGATGAGAAGAAAACTCACCGAGAAGCTTTCGCGACCCGGCATCACCTTTTCTCGCTTCCCCCTCTCGGCCTGGTTGTCGATGGCGGTTCTCGCGATCATCGTGCTCGCCTGCCTCTTCGCGCCGCTGATCACGCAGTACACCCCGCTCGAACAGGCGGTGGGTACCGCGGGCCCCAGCGCCGAGCACTGGTTCGGTCAGGACAGTCTCGGTCGAGATCTGTTCAGCCGCTTGCTCTACGGCGGACGCTGGTCGCTGACCATCGGTCTCGGTTCCACCTTCCTCGCACTGTGCGCCGGCGCTCTCATCGGATCGGTGGCCGCAACGAGCCGAAAAGGCGTCGACGAGACCATCATGCGAGTGCTCGACGTGGTCATGGCGTTCCCGGGCATCGCGCTCGCTGCCGTACTCGTTGCAGCCTTCGGTGGTTCGATCCCGGTTCTGATCGTCACTATCGCGTTCCTCTACACACCGATGGTGGCTCGCGTCGTTCGCGCGAACGTTCTCGCTCAGTACGGTGAGGACTACGTCGCGGCCGAAAAGGTCATCGGCGCAAGAACTTCACACATCGTCGTCAAGCACGTCGTAGCCAACTGTGCTGCGCCCGTTCTCGTCTTCTGCACTGTCATGGTCGCCGACGCCATCGTGCTGGAAGCCAGCCTGTCGTTCATCGGAGCAGGTGTCCGTCCCCCGGATCCGTCGTGGGGATCGGTGATCGCCGACGGCAAGAACATGGTCCTCCTCGGTGGTTGGTGGGCAACGGTGTTTCCCGGCCTGCTCATTCTGCTGACGGTGCTCTCCCTCAACGTGCTCGCCGAAGGCCTGACGGACGCGATGGCCGATCCGAGTCTGAAGAAGACCAAGAAGACGCCCTCCGCGCTCCAAGCAGCGCAGACCGCTGCAGCGGAGGAGACCTCCAACGAGCTCATTCTGGAGGACGAAGCCGCATCGGTCACCGACACTCCGGAGTTGATAGACGACTTCGCCGACCCGAGCGTCGTGAAAGATGTCCTGAAACCGGCCGCCGAGCCGACTCCTCTCGAAACTCACCTGAAGATCCTGGCGGAAACCGAGCGATCTCGGTCCGATCGTCTTGTGTACGAGGGCGATGCCGCACCACTCCTCGAGGTCCGCAATCTCACGATCCGGTTCCCGGAACGCTACGGAGACACGGCGATCGTCGACAACGTGAGCTTCACCGTCCGCCCGAACGAGACGATGGCGCTCGTCGGCGAGTCCGGTTGCGGAAAGTCGCTCACGTCGCTGGCGATCATGGGTCTGCTACCCAAGACGGCAGTGGTGACCGGCGAGATCCTGTTCGACGGAGTCAACGTCCTCGAGCTGAACAACCGGGAGCGAAACAAGCTACGCGGACACGACATGGCCATGATCTACCAGGATGCGCTGAGTTCACTGAACCCGGCGATGCTGATACGCGCGCAGTTCAAGCAGCTAACCAAGCGCGGCGGTACCCGCACAGCCGAGGAACTGCTCGAACTCGTCGGACTCGATCCGGTGCGCACTCTCGCCAGCTACCCACACGAGCTTTCCGGTGGTCAGCGCCAGCGCGTTCTGATCGCCATGTCGCTCACCCGCAGTCCACGGTTGATCGTCGCGGACGAGCCCACCACCGCCCTCGACGTCACCGTCCAGGCCCAGGTCGTGGACTTGCTCAACGATCTTCGGGAAAAGCTGGGATTTGCAATGGTCTTCGTCAGCCACGACCTGGCACTCGTAGCCTCCCTGGCCCACAAGATCACGGTGATGTACGCCGGTCAGGTCGTCGAGTCGGCGCCCACGAGTGATCTGCTCGTCGATCCCCGCCACGAATACACCCAGGGCCTTCTCGGTGCCGTTCTCTCTATCGAGGACGAAGCGCCGCGACTGCATCAGATTCAGGGAACTGTTCCCTCGCCCGGAAACTTCGCGGCGGGTGACCGTTTCGCCGAGCGTTCCACTCGCCCGGACTCCGACCCCCTCCGTAAGCCGGAGATGGTCCGAATCGACGGGACCGAGCATTGGTTCGCCGACCAGTCCGCGACTCCCGTACGTACAGAATCGGAATTGGAGAGCGTGCGATGACTACAGCTGAAGCACCCATCCTGGAACTGAAGAACATTCACGTCGTCCACAAGACCCGTTCGGGATCACTGTTCAAACCGGGCACGGTTCACGCGGTCAACGATGTCAGTATCGACGTACGACGAGGGACGACGATCGGCATCGTGGGCGAGTCGGGTTGTGGCAAGTCCACTCTGGCCAAAGTCATGGTCGGACTGCAGAAACCGACGTCGGGCGACGTGGTCTTTCGCGGCCGAAGCGCTCTGACCCGGTCGGCCGGCGTGCGCAAGGAGTTCGGCCGGGCGATTTCGATCGTCTTCCAGGATCCGGCTACCGCGCTCAATCCCCGAATGACGGTGGCCGACATCCTCACCGATCCACTCGACGTCCACGGCATCGGCAACCGCGCGAGCCGGACCGCCCGAGTTCGCGAGCTGGTCGGTTTGGTCGGACTCCCCCAATCTGCGCTCGAAGTCATCCCGAGCCAGATCTCCGGCGGTCAGCGGCAACGTGTCGCGATCGCGCGTGCACTCGCGCTCGAACCTGACGTCATCGTGGCCGACGAGCCGACGTCGGCGCTCGACGTCTCGGTGCGAGCGCAGATCCTGAATCTGCTCAGCGACATCAAGGCTCGGTTGGGGCTCGGCATGGTGTTCATCTCGCACGACATACAGACGGTGCGGTACGTCTCCGACACCATCGTCGTCATGAACGCCGGGCGGATCGTCGAGCAGGGAACGGCCCAGGAAGTATTCGACAGCCCGTCCGATGCGTACACGGCCAAACTGCTGGGTGCGGCGCCCAGCCTCCTGCAACGCACCGTTGACGTGGGTTGACCAATGGAGCGGATGACCGGACATAGGATGAAGGACGTTCGTATCAGAAAAGGGGAATCGATGTCTGTCCGGAGTGGCACACAGGGCGCTCGTTTCAGCGCGCAAAACCGCATGCGCGCACTTCAGACGGACATCATGAACTTGATCCTCGAACGCAGGCTCTCCCCCGGCGACCCGATGCCCACCGAGGCCGAACTGTCCGAGGAATTGGGTATCGGCCGAAACACGCTCCGGGAGGCGCTCAAGGTTCTGCAGGCCTTGGGCGTCGTCGAGATCCGTCACGGCTTCGGAATGTTCGTCGCCCCTAGCAACTTCGACGCTCTCGCCGACGGCCTGACCTTCCGTGGCCGGTTGTCCTTGCAGGGTACCGGGCACGAGGCGATGGAACTGGTCGACATTCGTCAGGCACTCGAGACCGGACTGATCGGTGCGGCGATGGCCGAGATGACGTCGGCCGACCACGCCGACCTCGACGAACTCGTCACCGGCATGGAGGTCCGTGCCGCCGCCGGGAAGAACTTCTCCGACATCGACGCTACCTTCCACTCCCGCCTGTACTCCCCGCTGGACAACCAGGTCCTCGCTCAGTTGATGGACGTCTTCTGGCAGGTGTACAGCGAGATCCAGCAGGCCATCGGGCATTCGGACACACCACTGATCGACATCGCGTCGAAGCATCGTGCGATTCTCGACGCGATCCGTACGGGTGATGCAGTCGAGGCGGCGCACACTCTCGATGTGCACTTCGGTGGCCTGCGTGAGCGGATCGCCAGTCTCCATGCGTCGGAAGCGCAGTAATTTCGAAACACGTGATTTTGCTCCGCTGTCTCACCATCGCGCCCGTTCTTCCGGCAAAATTACGGGTATGAAGAACCCGAATCTGACGCCTTCGCGCGTTCTCGCAGTTGTCCTCGCTGCCGCCCTGGTCATTTTCGTGATCGCACGCCGCCGCGACGACGGCGCCCTCAGTCGCGGAGAATGGTTGTCGGACACCGTCGGACCGGACGACCTCGCCGGCTGAACGACGTGTGCCCTCGGCCGAAACTCGGCCGAGGGCACACGCACGTGTCATCTACTACTTCATCGAATCCAGTCGGGTTCGCGCGTCCTCGAACCCGGACACCAGCTCTGCCATGACCTCGGCGACCGGGCGGATCTCGTTCATCCGTCCCACGATCTGACCGACGGGCATTGCCACAACTTCCGGGTTCTCCGATGCAGCGATTCTCTGATGAGCGTCGCTGACCAGAAGGTTCTGCAGCGGCATCGGCAAGGGCGCCGGTGCTCCCGGGTTCGACCAGGCTTCCGTCCACTTGGTCTTGAGCAACCGAGCGGGCTTACCCGAGTAGATGCGCGAACGAACGGTGTCGGCCGACGTCGCGCCCAACAGTGCACGCTGAATAGCGGACGGGCCCTCGCCCGATGCACTGCCGAGTTTGTATTCGGACGTGGTGAGCCAGTACGAGCCCATCCACACTCCGGACGCACCGAGTGCAAGTGCAGCAGCCACCTGACGGCCGCTGCCGATACCGCCGGCAGCCAGTACGGCAGCTGAATCACCCAGTGCATCAACGATTTCCGGAACGAGAACCATCGACGCAATTTCGCCGGTGTGACCGCCTGCCTCGTAGCCCTGCGCGATCACGATGTCGACACCGTTCTCGACGTGACGACGTGCATGCTCGACGGCGCCGGCCAGCGCTGCTACCGGTACGCCCTTCTCGTGCGCCTGATCGATGACGTCCTTCGGCGGTGATCCCAGTGCATTCGCAATCAACGCGATCCGGTGTCCCAGAGCAACATCGACGTGTGACCGCGCCACCGAGTGAAGCCATCCCAGTACGCCGGTCGCATGCTCGACGTCGTCGGAAAGCGGCGGCACACCGAGCTCGTCGAGCGTGCGGTTGACGAAGGCGCGGTGCTCCTCCGGAATCAGCTTGTCGAGATCGACGGCGCCGCCCTCGGTCGGCACCTTGGCCGGCATGACGATGTCGACGCCGTACGGCTTACCGTCGGTGTTCTCGTCCATCCACGTCAGTGCGGCTTCGAGTTCTTCCGGATCGTTGAACCGGACGCAACCGAGCACGCCCAGACCCCCCGCGCGGCTGATCGCGGCCGCGACGTGCTCGGAAGGAGTGAATCCGAAAATCGGGTATTCGATGCCGAACTTGTCGGCGAGATCCGAACGCATCAGGCTTCCACGCTTTCGTTTGCGGACGCCACAGGAGCGCCGTTTCCGTTGTGATCGTCGGCCTCGCGCGATTCCGTTTCGGCCTTCGCCCAGCGGTAGTCGGGCTTGCCTGCCGGGTTGCGCTTGATCTGGTCCACGAACCACACGCTGCGCGGAACCTTGTATCCGGCAATCTCTTTGCGTGCTGCGGTGGCGATGTCGTGCAGCGTCGGCGACGTGCCTTCGCGCACCTGGACCACTGCGGCAACGCGCTGACCGAAGCGCTCGTCGGGGATACCGACCACCAGGACGTCGAAGATGTCCGGGTGCGCCTTCAGAGCGCCCTCGACCTCTTCCGGGTAGACCTTCTCGCCGCCGCTGTTGATCGACACCGAACCGCGGCCGAGCATCGTGACCGTGCCGTCGGCTTCGACCTGCGCATAGTCGCCGGGGATCGAGTAGCGAACGCCGTTGATGGTGCGGAAGGTTTCGGCCGTCTTGACCTCGTCCTTGTAGTAGCCGAGCGGGATGTTGCCCTTGCGAGCGAGCATGCCGCGCTTGCCCGATCCGGGTTCGACCTCGTTGCCGTCGTCGTCGAGAACCGTTGTGGAGGCGTCGATCTTGACCGTCGGGCCGCCAGTGTGCTTCTGACCCTTGCTCAGCACGGCAAGTCCACCGAAGCCGGTCTCGGATGCTCCGATGGAGTCCGTCAACAGTCGGTTGGGCAGCAGTTCGAGGAACTGCTCCTGGATACTCGGCGAGAAGAGTGCAGCACTGCTGGCCATCACGTAGAGCGTCGAAAGATCGTACGGCTCACCGGTCTCCGGGTTTCCGGCGATGAGTGCGTCGAGCATCGGACGGCCCATCGCGTCACCCGTGATGAAGATCAGGTTGACCTTGTGCTTGTCGATGTTCTGCCACACCTCGTGGGCGTCGAATTCCGGGTGCATCAAACAGGTTCCGCCGCCGAAGAGGCTGTGGAATACCGCCGACTGCGAACCGCCGTGAATCATCGGGGGGATCGGGTAGCGGATCATGCTCGGGTTGGCGGCGCCGACCTTCGCCATCTCGTACTCGTCCTCGACCGGAACTCCGGTGACGAAGTTGATGCCTCCGCCGAGAACACGCCACCAGTCCTCGTGACGCCACATGACGCCCTTGGGACTTCCGGTGGTGCCGCCGGTGTAGAGCATGAAGATGTCGTCGTTGCTGCGCTCTTCGAAATCACGCTCACCCGAACTCTGCGCGAGTGCGTCCTCGTAGCCGATGCCGAAAGCACTGAAGTCCAGATCGGTGCCGTCCTCGACCACGATGACGGACTTGACCTTGGGAGTGTTCGGCAGGACGTTCGCGACCTTGTCCGAGTAGCGGCGCTCGTGAATGAGCGCAACCATGTCGGAGTTGTCGAAGATGTACTGCAACTCGTTCTCGACGTACCGGTAGTTGATGTTGACCATCACGGCCCGGATCTTGAAAACCGCGACCATGGCCTCGATCGCCTCGATGACGTTCCGGCAGTAGATGCCGACCTTGTCACCCGGCTGAACGCCATGTTCACGCAGGTAGTGACCGAGGCGGTTTGCTCGGTCCTCCAACTGTGCATAAGTCATCTCGCGGTTGTCCGAGACCAGCGCAACGCGGTCCGGAACGAGGTCGATTGCGTGCTCTACGAAGTCTGCGATGTTAAGGGCCACGAGTTCAAAGTAGAACGTGTTACCGTTTCTGGCAAGACCCAATTTGAGAGCCAGCTCACAGACCCGCCAGGAGCCATCAGTGTCCACTTCGACGACCGAAAAATCAGACATTTCGGAAACCGCGCCGCATTGCCTCGTGGAGAAGCGTGGCCACGTTCTCATCGTGACCATGAATCGCCCCGAGCGTAAGAACGCCATCACCGGCGAGATGATGGCGATCATGGTCGATGCCTGGGATCAGGTCGACAACGACCCCGAGATCCGTGTCGCCATCCTCACCGGTGCGGGCGGCGACTTCTGCGCCGGCGCCGACCTCAAGAACATGTCCGCCAAGCCGCCGGGAGATTCCTTCGCGGGCGGTGGCGTCGACATGTCCAAGATCGAAGGCCTCCTCAAGGGCCGTCGGTTGACCAAGCCGCTGATCGCTGCGGTCGAGGGTGCAGCCATCGCCGGCGGAACCGAAATCCTGCAGGGCACCGACATCCGCGTCGCGGGTGAGAGCGCCAAGTTCGGCGTCTCCGAAGCCAAGTGGGGGCTCTTCCCGCTCGGCGGTTCCGCAGTGCGTCTGGTGCGACAGATTCCGTACACGATCGCGGCGGACATCCTGCTCACAGGTCGTCACATCAAGGCTCCGGAGGCCAAGGAGATCGGGCTCATCGGCCACGTGGTCCCGGACGGTCAGGCCCTCGACAAGGCGCTGGAGCTCGCGGACCTGATCAGTGCCAACGGCCCCCTCGCCGTGCAGGCGATTCTCAAGACCATCCGCGACACCGAGGGCATGCACGAGGAAGAGGCCTTCCAGATCGACGCACAGCTGGGCATGAAGGTGTTCATGAGCGCCGACGCCAAGGAGGGCCCGCGGGCTTTCGGTGAGAAGCGGGCGCCCCAGTTCAAGGGTGTCTGACCCACCCCTGTCTGACCCACCCCCTTTCCCGTCCCCTCTCGGTGCACCCGTGCCCTATCCCGTCCCACTCTGCACAGCACCGCTCCCCACACCACCGCCCCCCGATCGCGTGAACGTATCGCTCCCCTTCTCTGACAAGGGGAGCGATACGTTCACCCTCCGGGTCTGGCACTGATTGACACCCTCGGACGCGGCCGTGACGCGGCCAGCGCAAAATGCGCACGCAGGTCGCTTATCACGCGCTCGGGCTCTGCGCGCAACGCGCTCGGCACAGTCGGAAGCACGATGATGCCCGCGTTCTGCATACGAGTCCGACGCTCGACCGTCGCCCGGTAGTCCCCAGGTGACAGATGCCAGTCCAGTGAATCGATGTCCCACGCAAAAGCCACAGAATCGATCCACCCGTCGGGCATTGCAATGAATTTCCCGTTTGCGTCGCAGATCTCACGGTTGAATACCATTTCGGGCAGCCCGGTTCTCCTCCACAGCTCGCGGGCCTCTGCCTCCGGCACCGAATGCACGTTGGCATCCACCTCCCGCAAAACTTTGCGGGGCAATGCGCTACCGCGAATACTTCCGGCTTCCAACTCTTTGGACAGATCACGAACCACAACGTCACCTCGTTGAACGACGTCTGCAATCAACGCGCGAGCACTATCCAAAGTCTTGCATCGCCGTGCAGCATCGAGTACCGCCCGAACCAGTGGCGCGCAATCAATTCCGCTGCGTGTCAGTGGCGTCGGCAGCCTTACAGTCCTTTCGACCACGACGAATCCGGTCGATTGCACCCTGCGATGCATGGGCATCAAGATTTGAACCTCGCCGGAGTGCGGACGATAGCCATGCTGCGCCATGGCGGCTTTTCCAGTGACCATCGATCCGCGGCCGCAGAACATCAATGCAGCGATCGTGCGCTGGCGCGGCGTCGGATAACCGTTCCCCAGCAGAACTATGCCGGGAAGCATTCGCTGCCAAGTACCGCCCGTGCGGCATCGCCCGGCAATCGCTGTGTCCGACACACCCAGTCTGGTCAGCTCTGCCACGCGAATTACGCCATCCGTGCTCGCAACGATCAGCAAACTCGGATCGTCTCCCCATTCGCCCCTTCTCATGGAGACATCATGGGCTTTCCCGGCCGCGCAGGCCCTTGCCAATCAGGCATTTACACCGACCTGTGGATAACCCTCCGCCCTGTGAACGTATCGCTCCCCCTGTCAGAGAAGGGCAGCGATACGTTCACGCGATGCGGTAGATGGCTGGCGACGGCACCGGCGCTCGAAAAAAAAAGGGGGGTACCGCTCGAAAATGGGGGGTGCCCCGCTCAACCACCCACCGCGGCCGCGAGCTCACGCACATGGTCGGCGTCGCGGCAGGTCACCAGCAGCATCGTGACTCCGGCTTCCTCCCAACGCTTCACGTCCGCGCGCACCTCGTCGACGTTGCCGATGATCATGGTCTCGGTGACCATCTCGTCGGGGACGACGGCAGCAGCTTCGTCCTTGCGGCCCGACATGAAGAGGCGACCGATCTCGTCGACCTCCTTCTCGTAGCCCATCCGCTTGTAGACCTGCGCGTGAAAGTTCAACTCCGGGGCGCCCATTCCGCCGACGTAGAGGGCGGTCATCGGCTTGAGAGCGGCGATGGCAGCGGCGCGATCGTCAGTCACGATGACCTGGCACGTGGCGGCCACCTCGAAATCTTCGCGACTACGACGGGCCCCGGCGCGAGCGAAGCCTTCGTCGAGCCACTTGTTGTACATCGGGGCCAGGCGCGGGGTGTAGTAGATCGCCAGCCAGCCGTCGGCGATTTCACCGGCGAGCGCGACGTTCTTCGGCCCTTCGGCGCCGAGCCAGATCGGGATGTCCGCACGCAGCGGGTGCGTAATGGGCTTGAGCGGCTTGCCAAGTCCCGAACTGCCCGGTCCCGCATACGGCAGAGGGTAGTGGGGGCCGGGGCTGGTGACGGGCGCTTCACGGGCGAGGACCTGGCGCACGATCGAGACGTATTCGCGGGTGCGCGCGAGCGGCTTCTCGAACGGCTGGCCGTACCAACCTTCGACGACCTGCGGTCCGGATACGCCGAGCCCGAGGATCGTTCGCCCACCGTTGAGGTGATCGAGAGTGAGCGCGTGCATGGCACAGCTGGTCGGTGTTCGCGCCGAAATCTGTACGACGGAAGTACCGAGCCGAACCTTCTCGGTGCGCGATCCCCACCAGGCGAGCGGGGTGAAAGCGTCCGAGCCCCACGACTCCGCCGCGAAGACCGCGTCGAATCCGGCGCCTTCCGCGGCCTCGATCAGTTCCGGGGCGTTTGCCGGCGGCTGTGCGCCCCAGTATCCGAGTTGCAACCCAAGCTTCATCGCAGGCCTCCACATTGCCGGTGATCAGAAGTGACTCTTGCCACAATCTCTAGAACCTGTTCTACTCGATCTTGTGACCATCGGAAAGAGCGGGGTGGCCGACAAGCCCCTGAGCGCACCATTGAATCTCCATTTCGACTACACCAGATCGACGGGACCGACCATCGGCGCGTTCGTGACTGCCCTGCGTGATCGCAAGGTGATCGGCGCACGTGGGTCGAACGGTCGTGTCTTCGTGCCGCCACCGGAATTCGATCCGGATACGGCCGAACCACTGACCGACTTCGTCGGAGTCTCCGACGGCGGAACGGTCGTGAGTTGGACGTGGATGCCCGAACCCATCGAGGGTCAACCACTGACGAAGCCTTTCGCGTGGGCCCTGATCAAGCTCGACGGCGCGGACACGTCCATGCTCCACGCAGTCGACGTCGACTCCCCTGACGACATCAGCACCGGCCTGCGGGTTCGTGCTCGCTGGGCGTCGGAGCGGGTCGGGCAGATCAAGGACATCGAGTGCTTCGAACCGGGTGAGAGCGAAAATGGAATCGCGACAGTCGATTCCAGCGCCGATCCTGTCACCATGATCACGACGCCTGTCGACCTGCACTTCATGCATTCCGCTTCGGCCGAGGAGAGCTTCTACCTCCGCGGTCTCGCAGAAGGCAAGCTCATCGGTGGTCGCAGCGGACCCGAAGACAAGATCTACATCCCACCGCGCGGCGCGAATCCCACCAACGGGAAGCCGACGAGCGAGCAGATCGAACTGCCGGACAAGGGAATTGTCACCACCTTCTGCATCGTCAACGTCCCATTCCTCGGGCAGCGAATCAAACCTCCCTACGTTGCCGCCTACGTGCTCCTCGACGGGGCCGACATTCCGTTCCTGCACTTGATCCTCGAATGTGATGCCGCGGACGTGCGGATGGGCATGCGCGTCGAAGCCAAGTGGAAGCCTCGCGAAGAGTGGGGTTACACCCTCGAGAACATCGAATACTTCCGGCCGACAGGTGAACCCGACGCCGAGTACTCCACCTTCCAACACCACCTGTGAGGCTCCTGAAATGACTTCTGCAGACATCGCAGTCGTGGGCTTTGCTCAGGCACCCCACGTCCGCGAAACCAACGGCACCACCAACGGCGTCGAGATGCTCGTCCCGTGCTTCCAGCAGCTCTACAGCGATCTGGGAATCACCAAGTCAGACATCGGCTTCTGGTGCTCCGGATCTTCCGACTACCTGGCCGGACGAGCGTTCTCCTTCATCTCGGCCATCGACTCCATCGGAGCGGTCCCGCCGATCAACGAATCTCACGTCGAGATGGACGCTGCGTGGGCCTTCTACGAAGCGTGGATCAAGATCTTGACCGGCGAGGTCGAGACCGCGCTGGTGTACGGCTTCGGCAAGTCCTCCGCCGGGCACCTGCGCAAGATCCTGTCCATGCAGCTCGATCCGTACCTCGTCACTCCGCTGTGGCCCGATTCGGTCTCGATCGCCGGACTTCAAGCCCGGCTCGGACTCGACGCGGGTAAGTGGACGCAAGAGGACATGGCGGAGGTTGCCGCTCGTAGCCGTCGTCACGCGCTGAGCAATCCGAAGGCTCAGCTCGCAGGCGAGGTCGACATCGAGGCCCTTCTCGCCAGCCCCTTCCTCGCAGATCCGTTGCGCGCACACGATTGTGCGCCCATCACCGACGGCGCGGCAGCAATCGTCCTGGCCTCGGGTAACCGCGCCCGCGATCTCTGCGAGCGGCCGGCGTGGATCACCGGACTCGAGCATCGCATCGACTCCCCCAACCTGGGTGCACGTGACCTGACCACCTCACCGTCCACTACGTCGGCAGCCAAGGCGGCAACGGGCGGCGAGGTCGGCAACATCGACGTCGCCGAACTGCACGCACCGTTCACTCACCAGGAATTGATCTTGAAGGAAGCGATCGGCCTGACCGACGCCACCACGATCAATCCGTCCGGCGGTCCGCTCAGCGGCAACCCACTGTTCGCCGGTGGTCTGGAACGAATCGGCCACGCCGCCAAGGCAATCTTCGACGGCCAGGCGAATCGCGCTCTGGCCCATGCAACAAGCGGCCCTGTGCTGCAGCAGAACCTGGTAGCAGTCTTGGAGGGACGGAACTGATGGCCGGAACGCCTCAACTCGCGGCCGTGCTCGGCACCGGCCAAACTCACTACGTCGCAAAGCGTCACGATGTCTCGATGGCGGGCTTGGTTCGTGAAGCCATCGACGCCGCGATGCTCGACGCCAACGTCGGCTGGGACGACATCGACGCCGTCGTCATCGGAAAGGCCCCCGACTTGTTCGAGGGTTCGATGATGCCCGAACTCGCCATGTCGGATGCTCTGGGCGCCAACGGAAAGCCGTTGCTGCGTGTTCACACTGCCGGCTCGGTGGGCGGTTCGACGGCTATCGTCGCCTCCAGCCTGGTCAAATCCGGTGTCCACAAGCGGGTTCTGACGGTTTCCTGGGAGAAGCAGTCCGAGTCGAACGCCATGTGGGCGCTGTCCACACCGGTACCGTTCAACATGCCTGTTGGCGCCGGCGCCGGTGGATACTTCGCCCCGCACGTCCGTTCGTACATTCGTCGATCGGGCGCACCGGAGCACATCGGCTACCTCGTCGCGGTGAAGGATCGGCTCAACGGCAGCCTCAATCCGTATGCGCACCTGCGGCAGCCGGACATCACCTTCGAATCGGTGCAGGCATCTCAGATGCTCTGGGATCCGATCCGCTACGACGAGACCTGCCCGTCCTCGGACGGCGCGTGCGCTCTGGTGATCGGCAACGAGGAAGCGGCCGCACAGGTCGAGGCCGAGGGTCGTTCGGTCGCGTGGATCCACGCGACGGCCCTGCGCACCGAGCCGACCTTCTTTGCCGGCCGCGATCAGGGCAAACCGCCGGCCGGCCGGGATGCCGCGGCCGCGCTGTGGAAGTCCGCGGGAATCACCGATCCGCTGAACGAGATCGACTGCGCCGAAATCTATGTCCCGTTCTCGTGGTTCGAGCCGATGTGGCTCGAGAACCTCGGCTTCGCGGAGGAAGGCCAGGGCTGGAAGCTGACCGAGGCAGGTGAAACCGCGATCGGCGGCAAGCTCCCGGTCAATGCCTCGGGCGGTGTTCTCTCCTCCAACCCGATCGGCGCCTCGGGCATGATCCGTTTCGCCGAGTCGGCGATGCAGGTCATGCACCGCGCCGGCGATCACCAGGTGGCCGACGCGCGCAAGGCTCTCGGCCATGCCTACGGCGGTGGCTCGCAGTACTTCTCGATGTGGGTCGTCGGCTCCGAACGTCCCACCACGTAAGCAGCAGCACACACGCCGATCAGGAAGAGGCCGAAGATGAAGTACACCGTCGGGGTTGCCATGAACCCCTTGGACCAGTTAGCCGGTATCGCCAAAACTGCCGAGGAATGCGGCTTTTCGTCGATCGCTCTCCCCGATTCACTGTTCTTCATGGAAACACAGGCGGCGGATTACCCGTACACCCCGGACGGGTCTCGGATGTGGAATGCCGAGACCCCCTGGGTCGATCCGCTCATCGCCGCGGCTGCAATGGGCGCGGTGACCGAGAAGATCGAGTTCTACACCCAGGTGCTCAAGCTGGGTAGCCGCAATCCCGTCCTGCTCGCGCGACAGGTCGGTTCCGTGGCGGCATTGACGAACAACCGTTTCGGCTTCGGCGTCGGAATCGGCTGGGCTCCGGAAGAGTTCGAGTGGTGCGGCGCTCCGTACAAGCGTCGGGGCGCACGTGTGGACGAGATGATCGACGTCCTCAAACTGATCCTCGGCGGCGGCATGGTCGAGTATCACGGTGATTTCTTCGATTTCGATCGCCTGCAGATGAGCCCGGCACCCACCAAGCCGGTTCCGTTCTACGTCGGCGGCCACACCGAGGTCGCACTCAAGCGTGCTGCACGAGTCGGCGACGGTTGGACCTCGGCGATGATCAAGTTCGACGACCTGGTGGGTGTGATCGCACGACTACGCGAACTGCGCGCCGAGTACGGCCGCGAGAACGAGCCGTTCGAAATCCAGACGGTGTGCATCGACCGTTTCGGCAAGGACGGTTACGCAGAGCTCGAAGATGCCGGCGTCACGGACCTCATCACCGTGCCTTGGGTTTTCGACGGAATCGGATTCGATGCCCCACTGGAGGCAAAGCAGGATTCGATGCGCAAATTCGCCGAGCAGTACATCAACTGAGGAGCCGCGATGACCGACGAACACCCCGCCCGCGTCGCGGGTAACGCTTCGCGCGCCGCAGCGAGTGGCAAGAACAAGGAAGCCTGGCTGGACCTCTTCGCCGAGGACGGTTGGGTGGAAGATCCGGTCGGGCCTTCGGGCTTCGATCCCGAAGGCAAAGGCCATCACGGGCGCGAAGCGATCTCCAAGTTCTACGACATGACGATCGCGAACGCGGACAAGCTCGAATTTCTGATCGACGATTCACTGGTGTGCGGCAACGAGAACGTCAACATCGGCAAGATCCGAACCACCATCGGCGGCTCGATCATCGACGCCGAGGGCGTGTTCGTCTACCGGGTGAACGACGACGGCAAGATCGCGTCGCTTCGAGCATTCTGGGAAGTGGACCGTGCAATGAAGACGGCACGCAAAGCCTGAGAACCCACAGTACGAGCG
>NZ_CAURKP010000020.1:0-51701 GCF_963525155.1 uncultured Rhodococcus sp. | reverse complement strand
ACCAAAAAGGCGCACAGGGCGAAGCCCCAACCGAAACAAGGAGATTCACATGAATGCTGTTTGGGAAAAGTTCTGCGCAGATCTGCTCGAGGTCGGAAAGGTCCTGGAAGACGAGATCGTCCCTCAGGATCCGCTGACTCAAGCCGAGGGCGTCCGCTACCTGAGTCGGTTGCTTCGGTACGGCACGATCAACTGTGTCGAGTACACCGATCCGCGGTGGCCGCAGTTCTCGTCGGCTCCGAACCCGAACATGATGACGAAGATCGGTGCCGACAACCCGGACAACGTCTACATGCGCGCCAACATTTCCGGGAAGTACAACTACCGGATCATCGGCACCCGAGGCACCGTCCCGCTGATCACCTTCGGCTCGCGCGTAAATCGGTACCACATCGACGGCACCATGCTGCAGACCGGCGATCTGCATATCCACGACCTCGAGGTCGACGAGAACGGCCGTTTCGAGTTCATCGCGAGCGTCGACAAGCCCGATGAGGGCGCTTGGCTGCCTTTGGCGCCCGACAGCAACCTCATCTCCGTTCGGCAAACTCACCAGGATCGGCGCAACGAGGTCATCGGTGATCTGACCATCGAATGCCTGAACCCGGACGGGGAGTTCGTCCCGTTGACTCCGGAAGAGATCGGCGAGCGCCTCACCAAGTCCGTCGGGATCGTGAAGGGGATGGCGGAGACCTTCCTGGAATGGTCGCGCAAATTCCAGCCGCACACCAACGAGATCTTCGACTGGGGACAGGACTACTTCCAGGACGCCGGCGGCGATCCGACGATCTTCTACTTCCACGGTTACTGGAAGCTCGCCGAGGACGAGGCGTGGGTCATCGAGACCGAGGTTCCGAACTGCGAGTACTTCAACTTCGTGCTGCAGAACTTCTGGGTCGAGTCCCTCGACTACAACCGCACGAACATCTACATCAACAATCACACCGCGAAGCTCAACGACGACGGCACCATGACAATCGTCGTGGCGGCGAAGGATCCGGGTTATGGCAACTGGATCGACACCGATTCGCATGCCGAGGGGACATGGGCGCTGCGCTGGATCAAGGCGGACTCGCACCCGATCCCGACGTCAAAGGTAGTCAAGATCTGACACGCTGACGGAGATTGGGAACGTATGTACACCAGGAAGATTAGGTTCGGCCCTCGCTTTGTCACGCTCGGGCTTGCCGGTGCATTGATGTTGGCCGGCTGCGCGTCGAGCAGTGGGGACAACTCGGGATCGGCTTCACCGAGCAGTAGTGGCGCAGCTGGTTTTGTGGGCGCCCCAGATGTGGGGGAGCGGATCGACGGCGGTGTTCTCACCTTCGGGTCCTATTCGTTCCCTTCCACGTTGGACCCCACGAGAACGCAAGCCGCCGGTTCGACCGGCGGAACCGAAATGGCCGCGATTTACGACACGCTGGTACGCAGCGACTCCACAAACGGGAGCTTCGTGCCACAACTCGCGAAGACACTGTCGAACAACAGCGACTTCACCTCGTACACCGTCACTTTGGCTGACGGCCTCACCTTCAGCGACGGAAGTCCGCTCGACGCGGAAGCGGTGAAGTGGAGTATCGATCGATTCGTGGCAGGCAAGGGTGATGTATCGCAGACCTGGCTCAACATCGTGGATCGGATCGAGACGCCCGACGCCACCACAGTCGAATTCGTGCTCGAGCGGCCCTGGCGTCAATTCCCGGCGCTGTTGTCGCTCGGGCCCGGAATGATCGTTGCGCGAAGTTCAGGGGGAGAGGCAGGGTCGGTTTCAGGAACCGGGGAGGGAGCGTTCACACCGATCGGGGCGGGTCCGTTCACCTTGGCCAAGTTCGCCCCGCACGAAGAACTGGTACTCGCCGCACGCACGGATTATCAGGGCGGTAAACCTCCACTGGACACAGTGCGGTTTGTTCCTACATCGGGTGCGCAGTCTCAGTACGAATCGTTGAAGAGCGGCCAGATCGACATGACGTACATCCTCCGCGACGAGGCCGTGATCGAACAAGCTCTCGACGACGGATACTCGGGTTACCTCAGTCCGACCGGACAGAACGGGATCGGCACGATCAACAACCGTGAGGGCAAGCCCGGGGCTGATGTTCGCGTCCGTCAGGCGATCGCCTACGGGGTGGATCCGGCGGCGGTCAATACCCGGGCGAACAACGGATTGGGCACCGCCAGTTCCGAACTGGTCCCGCATACGTCACGTTGGTTCAACAGCACAGCAGGTATTCCGTTCGATCAGGTGAAGGCAAAGGCGCTGCTCGATCAAGCGAAGTCCGACGGGTACGACGGGAAACTCCGCTACCTCACCACCTCGGAGCCGAGCCAACAGGCGACGGCACTGACGGTTCAGGCGTCGCTGAACGCGATCGGTTTCGACGTCACCATCGACTACGCGACCGATGTGACCGATCTGGTTCGACGGGTATACAAGGACCACGATTTCGACATGACCAGAGGTGGCGCTCCGGTCGGAGAAGAAGCGCCGTACCTCAATTTGTACAACAGTATGGCCAGTGATTCGAAGAACAACCCGTCCGGCTTCGCGGACCCGGAGATGGACGCGATGATCACAGCTGTGCAGACGGCATCGACGGACGATGCTGTCCGTGAGGCGATCAGCAAGGTGCAGGAGTACGCCAACGCGACTGTGCCTTACGTGATCTGGGGGCCGGCGTCGGTGTTGACCGCATGGGACGGCAACGTTCACGGCGTCGTTCGCAACATCACCGACATCATGTTCTTGGGCGGCGCTTGGATCTCGCCCAACGGCGAAACGGTGGAACGATGAAGTGGTCCTTGGCGGGTGCGATGATCGACGCCCTGGAACTGTGCGAGTTGGCGCAGGTCGCCGAAGAGGTGGGGTTCGACGGAATCGCGATGCCGGATTCCGTGTTCTATCCGGAGCAGGTGTCGGCGCCGTACCCGTACACTGCAGACGGGAAGCGGATGTGGGCGCCCGAGACGCCGATGCCTGATCCGTTCATTGCCATGGCGGCGATGGCGGCCGTCACATCGCGAATTCAGTTCTACACCAACGTGTTCAAACTTCCACTGCGCGATCCGCTGTTGACTGCCAAGCAGGTCGCGACCATGGCCGTGATGTCGAGGAACCGCGTCGCTCTCGGCGTCGGTTTGTCCTGGATTCCCGAGGAATTCACCTTCACCGGTACCGAGATGCGCACCCGCGGCGCGCGTACCGACGAAGCCATCGAGATCATCAAGGCGGTGTGTGCGGGACGTGGGCCGGAATGGGTCGAATACCACGGCAAGCACTACGATTTCGACGCTCTGATGATCAGTCCTGTTCCGGAGATTCCGGTTCCGATCTACATCGGTGGGCACAGCGAACCGGGGTTGCGCCGTGCAGCCAGGCTGGCTGACGGTTGGATGTCGGTGAACACGACCAAAGCCGAATTAGCCTGCGCCATCGATCGTCTCACGGAATTGCGGGTCGAGTACGGTCGTGCCGATGTTCCTTTCGGCGTCAACGTCTCGCCGACGGATGTTCGTGATCTGGACGGATATCGCGAACTCGAGACTCTCGGAGTCACGGAAATCAGAGTGTTGCCCTGGTATCGCTACGGAGTTGACGCCGGTGATCGTCAGGGACGACTCGACTCCGTTCGGCGGTTTGCCGAGGAGGTCATCGCTCAGTACTGATCGATCAGCGTCTGCATCGCCCGGCCGTAGAGTTTTGCCAACTCGTCGCGATCTGCGGACTGGGGGATACTTTCGTCGCTGAGGACGCTCAACAGCCCGGACACCTGGGCGGAGACCAGGAGTGCGCGGGTGTACGCGTCTTTGCCGTCTAGACGAGCGGCGAGATTGGTGGCGAATACTCCGGTCATGTCTCGGAGTCGCTCCCGGATGCGTGGACTGTCCGACGCTCGCATGAGCGCTGTGTACACCGACAGCATCCGGGCGTCGGCCTTGCCCAGGACGAAGGCGGCGATTCGCTCACCGAGGGTGTCGAGTGGGCCGTCGAACTGGCCTTCGAAGTAGTCCGCAACCGGCGTGGTTTCCAGGAACAGTGCTTCTTTGGACCCGAAATGCCGGATGACCAGGGCCGGATCGATTCCGGCAACTTTGGCGATGGCGCGAACTGACGTGCCGCCGAACCCGTGCTCGCCGAACAGTTGGAACGCCGCCGCGCGAATCGCCTCGGATGTCGAGGGTTGCTCCTGCTCTGGCGTGTGCCTCGTGGGTGTCACGACATCGACCTCTGTGCTCGCTCGCCGACCGCGTTGTCAACGGCGTTGACTATAACGTGTCAACGGTGTTGACTGTTGAGTCTGTCAACGGTGTTGACAGCTAGATGCGGTTAGTGAAGAGAGCGTGGAATATGACAGATACCGACGTCCGAGTACCCAGCGAAGAAGTTGTCGATCCGCCGACCAATTGGAAGATGGTGGGCAGTGGACTCGCATTTCCGTTGTTCTTCGTCATCATGTTCTGCCTGTGCTACGTCAGCGCCTTCCATTCGCCGACGCCGAATCAGGCACCGATCGTGGTGGTCGGGTCGCCGTCCGTCACGGCCCCGCTGATCGACGGAATCCAGGCTTCGTCGGGTGACAAGTTCGACATCGTTGCCACAGCCAACGCCGCCGACGCACTCTCTCGGATCGACAACCGCGATGCGATCGGCGCCATCGAGATCGGTGACACCGTGACCGCACATATCGCCACCGGCGCGGGCGCCTCGACGGTTTCCGTGGTGAGCAGCTTGGCGCATTCGGTTGCGGAGCAGACGGGGCAGCAGGTCACGGTGATCGACTCGGCGCCTGTCACGGCGCGAGACTCCTCGACCGTCGGACTCTTCTACTTCCTGATCGTCTGCACCCTCGGTGGCTACCTGACCATCACGGTGCTCAGTCAGGTTGCGCCGAGAATGCGGTTGCGAGAGCAGTATTCGATCCTGGCCGGTGCGGCGATACTCACCCCGCTCATAGCCTTCGGCATCACCAGCATCTTCATGCACGCCTTCGGGGCGTCGTTCGGCCAGATCCTGCAACTGCTGGGAATCTCGATGGTTTACACGTTCATCGTCGGTACGGTGAGCATCCTGCTCAATCGACTGCTCGGCCAAGCCGCGATCTTCGCGGTGCTGACGGTGCTCGTTTTCATCAACTTCCCGAGTTCGGGTGGTGCCATTCCGGTGTCGTTCCTGCCCGGATTCTGGCAGCACATCCATTCGTTCTGGCTCGGATCGGCAGCCATGGAGCCCATCCGCTCCGTCATCTACTTCAGTGGCAACGGCGCCGGACCGCACCTGCTCGTTCTGGGGATCTGGCTGGTCGCGGCACTCGGCCTGACCGGACTGCTCGCCTCTCGCCAGTCGAAAAAGGCAGCAGCGCACTGAGTGTGGTGGGGCCGGCGATTGCCGACCCCACCCGAACCCTTTACTTCAGCCGTACCGCGTCGGTGCCCGGTCCGTCGAGCATCGCGGACCCCAGCAGGATGTCCGGAATGCCGAACCCGTCGATCAGTGTCTCGACGTGGGGGCGCAGGGTGCGGCAACGCTCGTTGATTCCGCGCGTCACGGCCTTCGAACGCTCCACCGACAGATGCCGGTGCTCCATGAACCAGGCCTTGTCCTCTTCGATCACGGACAGTGCGTAGAGATCGCACACCTCGCCGAAGAGTTCCTTCGCGGTCTCGTCCTCACACGAGTCGATGCCGGCGACGAATGCTTCCAGGATGACGCGCTCGATGTGCGCCTGAGCGGCTTTGAGTACGTGGTCCTGCACGAAGTTGAACGCGTCGAACGGGTTCTCCTCGCGCTTCTGCGCTGCCTGCAATCGCCTTGCCGCAGTGGCGAGTAGGTACTCTTCGCGGTCTTCGAACATCTTCATCTGGGTGCCGCGATTGAAGAGGCTGCCGTCCTCTTCGTTGTCCTGGCGAGTGTCGACGATCGTCTGCAGGATCTGCTGCGCTGCCGTGCGTTTCTTGACCACGTCGGAGACCGTCGTAGCGGCGAAGCGCATCCAGTCGACCGGGCTCATGCCGCGGACTTCGTCGGCGTAGGAGGTGAGGAGTTCTTTTGCGACCAACTGCGTCAGAACGTGGTTGTCACCCTCGAACGTGGTGAAGACGTCGGTGTCCGCCTTGAGTGCGGTGAGGCGGTTCTCGGCGAGATAGCCTGCGCCGCCGCAGGCTTCGCGTGCCTCCTGGATGGCCCGAGTGGCATGCCAGGTGTTGGCGGCCTTGAGTCCGGCGGCGCGACCTTCGAGTTCGCGCTGCTCCTGCGGATCCGGGTCGTCGCTGCTCTGGATGTCGTGCATCGCGGCGACGAGTTCGTTCTGTGCGAACTGCAGAGCGTACGAGCGGGCGATCAACGGCAGCAGGCGCTTCTGGTGGACGAGGTAGTCCATGATCAGGACTTCGTCGTCACTCTTCGGAGCACTGAACTGCCTGCGCTGCAGGGCGTATCGACCGGCGATGGCCAATCCGACGCGGGCGGCCGCTGCCGCGGAACCACCGACGGTGACACGTCCACGAACCAGTGTGCCGACCATCGTGAAGAAACGACGGTTCGGGTTCTCGATCGCCGAGCTGTACGTGCCGTCCTCGGCGACGTCGGCGTAACGGTTGAGTAGATTCTCACGCGGGATGCGGACCTGGTCGAAGACGATGCGGCCGTTGTCGACTCCGGGCAGTCCACCCTTGAGCCCGCAGTCGGACGTCGTGACGCCGGGGAGGTCGTTGCCGGCGTCGTCACGAATCGGCACGACAAAGCAGTGGACGCCCTGACTTTCGCCTCCGGTGATCAGCTGTGCGAACACCGCTGCGACGGTGGCGTGCTGGGCAGCGCCGCCGATGTAGTCCTTGCGAGAGGACGGAGTGGGGGAGTTGACGACGAACTCGCCCGTCTCGACGTCGTAGGTCGCCGTGGTTTCGAGTTCCTGGACGTCGCTGCCGTGACCGGTCTCGGTCATCGCAAAGCAACCGAGCAGGTCCAGATCGATCAGCGGCTTGACGTACGCCTGGTGGTGACGCTCGGTGCCGAGGTTTTCGATGGCGCCGCCGAACAGACCCCACTGGACGCCGGCCTTGACCATCAGTGAGAGGTCGGACATCGCGAGCATCTCGATGCTGGTGACGGCGCCACCCGCGTCGCCCGTTCCGCCGTGAGAGACCGCGAAACCGTTTGCGGCGTACCCGAGATCGGCGAGGACCCGCATCTGTTCGAGAGCCTTGGAGCGCGCAATGGCGGTGTTGGGTGTGTAGTGCGGAGCAAAACGTTCGTCGTTCAATTCGCCGCGAACGCGCTCACGCACCTCCCGCCAGCGTCCGTCGAGTGTTGTCCTGAGGTGGTCCGCTGTGGTGGCCATGGAACCGACGATAGCGCGTAGCGCACCGCGGGCAACCCGGTTCGATCCCAACCTCACATTCAGCAGGAGCCCGCGGCACCCGCTTCGATTCCTTGGCGGAAGAGTTCCTTCTCGCTCTCGGACATAGCCTGGTACGAAGGGTCGTTCTCGACGATCTTCAGGAAGTCGGCGCCCGCCGTCTGGGTCGACGTGTCGCCGCTCTGAACACGCTGCTGAACGTAGACGGACACCGCCGAACACCCGCCGAGAAACGCGGGGTCGGTGCTCGTCGCCGCGGTGGTTCGAGCCGAGTCGGTGGCGCTCGGCGGCGACGAAACTGTCGCCTTGTCGTCGTTCGAAGCGTCCGAACCACACGATGTGAGAAGAATCGCAGCCGAGACCATCAGCGTCGTCAACAGTCGCTTCATGCCCGGAATCGTCTCACGCGGGGCCCGGTTCGACCGGAAAACTCGCCTCGAGCACCGAAGTCCTACACCCTGTCGTTGTCAGATTCGACAGAACTGGGACACTGGAAGCCGTGACTGTGTCTTCCGGTGATCCCGACGTGCATGCAACGAACTCCGCTCGGCTCTTCGAACGTGCCGGCAACGTGATTCCGGGTGGCGTCAACTCGCCCGTCCGCGCGTTCGGTTCGGTCGGCGGAACACCGCGATTCATTCGCGAAGCATCCGGATACACCCTCACCGACGTCGACGGAAACAATTACGTCGACCTGGTGTCGTCCTGGGGTCCGATGATTCTCGGGCACGCTCACCCGGCAGTCGTCGAAGCCGTTCGCGAAGCAGCCCTCGGAGGTCTCTCCTTCGGTGCGCCGACCGAAGGCGAAGTTGCCCTCGCCGAGGAAATCGTCGCCCGCGTCGCGCCCGTGGAAAAGGTTCGCCTGGTCAACTCCGGAACCGAAGCCACGATGAGCGCAGTCCGCCTCGCCCGCGGATTCACCGGACGCACCAAGATCGTCAAGTTCTCCGGTTGCTATCACGGCCACGTCGACGCCCTTCTCGCCGACGCCGGATCCGGCCTCGCGACGTTCGGGCTGCCGACCTCTCCCGGCGTGACCGGCGCTCAAGCCGAAGACACCATCGTCGTGCGCTACAACGATCTCGACGCGGTGGCCGCGGCCTTCGCGGCCAATCCCGGCGCCATCGCGTGCGTCATCACCGAAGCTGCCGCCGGAAACATGGGCGCCGTCGCACCGCTTCCCGGTTTCAACGAGGGACTGCGTCGTCTCACCCGTGAGCACGGCGCACTCCTGATCATGGACGAGGTGATGACCGGATTCCGCGTCAGTGCCTCGGGTTGGTACGGCATCGACAACGTCGCAGGCGACCTCTACACCTTCGGCAAGGTCATGAGCGGCGGCCTGCCCGCCGCAGCATTCGGCGGCCGCGCCGACATCATGGGCCACCTCGCACCCGACGGTCCCGTCTACCAGGCAGGCACCCTCTCGGGTAACCCTGTCGCCGTCGCCGCCGGACTCGCGAGCCTGCGCGCCGCCGACGCCGAGGTGTACGCCAAGCTCGGCCGGAACGCGACCGCCCTCGGCGACCTCATGACCCAAGCACTCACCGCCGAAGGCGTCGAACACCGAGTGCAGTACGCAGGCACCTTGGTGAGCGTGTTCTTCACGGAGAACACGGTGACCAACTACGACGAAGCCAAAGCCGCGCAGACCTGGCGATTCCCCGCCTTCTTCCACGCACTGCTCTCCCGCGGCGTGTACCCGCCACCGAGCGCGTTCGAAGCGTGGTTCGTCTCCGCAGCCCTCGACGATCGAGCCTTCTCGATCATCGCCGACGCCATGCCTCACGCAGCCAAGGCCGCGGCTGCTGCCGTCAAGCCCTGAGCAGTTCCAGTTCCAGAACATCCGCACGCTTCCGACATCCATCATCTTCAGCGAGGACCCTCGACTGTGACCGACGCCGATCACCCCGACCACACGTCCACCCGCACCATCGTCCACGTCCTGCGCCACGGCGAAGTACACAACCCGCGCGGGATCCTCTACGGACGGCTCCCGGGTTTCCGGTTGTCGGTGGCGGGCGAAGCTCAGGCTCGTGCGGTCGCGTCGGTGCTCGCCGATCACGACATCACCCACGTGGTCGCGTCGCCGCTGCAGCGGGCACAAGAGACCGCGACTCCGATCGCCGAGGCACACAAGCTCGACATCGTCACGGACGAAAACCTGATCGAGGCAGGCAACGAGTTCGAGGGTCTCAAGGTTGCCGTCGGGGACGGTGCGCTCTCGCGTCCGCGTCACTGGTGGAAACTGCGTGACCCGTTCACCCCGTCCTGGGGCGAGCCCTACCTGCAGATCGCCCATCGCATGCTCGCAGCCGTCAATGCCGCACGCGTCGCGGCAGTCGGACACGAAGCCGTCGTCGTAAGCCATCAGCTTCCGGTCTGGACACTGCGTCGATTCCTGCAGGGCGAGCGTCTCTGGCACGATCCCCGTCACCGTCAGTGTGGACTGGCCTCGTTGACTTCACTGGTCTACGAAGGCGACACCCTGGTCGACATCGTCTACTCCGAACCTGCCGGCGCCTCCGACCCGAGAGTGACAGGAGCATGATTTCGCGCCGCATCGCCGCAGCATTCGCAGCCGCTGCGTCGGCGATGCTTCTTCTCTCGTCCTGCGCGACCGGCGACGACGCCGTCGCACAGGGCGGAACTTTCGACTTCGTCTCACCGGGCGGACAAACCAAGATCTTCTACGATCCGCCGTCCGACCGAGGCACCATCGGCAAGCTCTCCGGGCCCGACCTGATGAACGAAGGTCAGAAGGTCGGTGTCGACGACTTCGAGGGCAAGGTCGTCGTCCTCAACGTCTGGGGTCAGTGGTGCGGACCGTGCCGTGCCGAAGCCGACGATCTGGAACAGGTCTACGAGCAGACCAAGGATTCGGGCGTGCAGTTCCTCGGCATCAACGTCCGCGACGACACCAAGAACAAAGCGCAGGACTTCGTGGTCGACAACAAGGTCTCGTACCCGTCGATCTACGACCCGTCGATGCGTTCGCTGATCGCCCTCGGTGACGGCTACCCCACGTCGGTCATTCCGACGACGATCGTGCTGGACCGCCAGCATCGCGTCGCCGCGGTGTTCCTCCAAGAACTTCTCGCCGAGGATTTGCTGCCCGTCGTCCAGCGAGTAGCTCAGGAAGACGCGCAGTAAAGATGACAACCACGACCACTACGCTGCTGGCCGGCAGCGACACATTGAGTGCCGGTGTGGGCGAAGCGTTTCAGAACGCGGCGTCGTCCGGTCCGCTTCTGCTCGCCCTCGGCGCCTGTGTGCTCGCCGGTCTGGTGTCGTTCGCTTCACCGTGCGTCGTGCCGCTCGTTCCCGGCTACCTGTCCTACCTGGCCGGCGTCGTCGGTGCCGACGCTCCCGCGATCACCGCCGAAGAGGCGAAGACGCGGACGATCACCCGGAGCAGTCGACTGAGGGTGGCCGGTGCGGCCGGACTGTTCGTCGCGGGCTTCACCGTTGTGTTCGTCCTCGCGACCGCGTCGGTATTCGGCGTGATCTCCACGCTGCTCGTCAACCGCGAGGTCCTGATGCGAGTGGGCGGTGTCGTCACCATCGCAATGGGTCTCGTCTTCATCGGGCTGATTCCGGCGCTGCAGAAGGACGTTCGTTTCGAACCGCGTCGCGTGTCGTCACTGGTGGGTGCGCCGCTGCTCGGGGGAGTGTTCGCTCTGGGCTGGACGCCGTGCCTCGGTCCGACATTGGCAGGCGTGATGTCCGTAGCGGCGGGAACCGACGGGATGACCGCCGCGCGTGGTGTCACGTTGATCGTCGCGTACTGCATCGGACTCGGCCTGCCGTTCATCATCTTGGCGCTGGGATCGGCGCGCGCGCTGACCGGCGTCGGCTGGTTGCGTCGTAATGCACGCACCATTCAAATTTTCGGCGGAATCATGTTGGTGGCAGTGGGAATCGCCCTCGTCACAGGCGCGTGGGACCAGTTCGTCGGCTGGGTTCGCGACGCATTTATCTCGGAGGTGACGCTGCCGATATGACAGCTGACGACAATAACGACCACCCGAAACCCGTGCTGCCGAAGCAGTCGGTGATCGGTCGAGTCGTTGCACTCGGGCGCAACACCTGGCGCGGGCTCACCTCGATGCGGACCGCACTGGTACTGCTGTTCCTCCTCGCGCTCGCTGCGATCCCCGGCGCCCTGCTGCCACAGCGAACCCTCAACGAGGGCAAGGTCACCGACTACATCGCCGCGCGTCCGACGCTCGGTCCGTGGATGGACCGCCTCGAATTGTTCGACGTGTTCAGCAGTTTCTGGTTCACCGCGATCTACGCACTGCTCTTCATCTCGCTGGTCGGCTGCATCCTGCCGCGTTGCGTGGAGCACGCGAAGGCGCTGCGCACCCGTCCGGTGAATGCGCCGCGCAATCTTGCTCGCCTGCCGCACCACACCAAGAGCGTCGTGGACGGCGAGACTCCCGACGAACTTGCTGCCCGGGTGTCGAAAGAACTGCGCGGGTGGCGCGTCGAAACGCGTCGCGGCGATTCGAAATCACGACGCGAAGGCGAGATCACCATCTCGGCGGAGAAGGGATACCTCCGCGAGTTCGGCAACCTCGTGTTCCACCTCTCGCTGGTCGGATTGTTGATCGCGATCGCCGCGGGCAAGTTGTTCGGCTACGAGGGCAATCGCATCGTCATCGCCAACGACGGCCCCGGGTTCTGCACGACCTCGCCGGCAGTGTTCGACTCCTTCGTCGCCGGTCTGAGCCTCGACGGCACCGGCATGACCCCGCTGTGTGTACGTGTGAAGAATTTCCAGGCCGACTACCTCGAGACCGGTCAGGCCGAGATGTTCACCTCGGACATCTCGTACCAGGCAGGCGACGACCTCGAGTCCGATACCTGGCGGGACACGACCATCCAGGTGAACCACCCACTGCGGATCGCCGGCGATCGTGTGTACCTGCAGGGACACGGATACGCGCCGACATTCACCGTCACGTTCCCGAACGGTGAGACCCGCACCGAGACGCTCCAGTGGCGTCCGGACGACGCCACGACGTTCCTGAGCAGTGGCGCGATGCGCTTCGACCCGCCGGGCGGCATGTATCCCGATGCGGACGAGCGTCGGAAGAATCAGATTGCCATCGAAGGATTGTTCGCGCCCACCGCGCTGTTCCACGGCAACCTGCTGTCGTCGAGTTACCCGGCGATGAACGATCCGGCAGTCGCCATCGACATCTACAAGGGCGACACCGGACTCGATACCGGTAATCCGCAATCGCTGTTCGAACTCAACACCGAACTGATCAATCAGGGCCGACTGGTCAAGCAGGATCGAGTCAATCTGTTTCCGGGGGAGAGCGCGACGCTTGCCGACGGAACCCAGGTGCGATTCGATGGTGCCGTCGACTTCGTGAACCTGCAGGTCTCCCACGATCCCGCTCAGGTGTGGGTGTTGGTTTCGGCGTTGACCATGATGGCGGGCCTACTCGTCTCGCTCGTGATCAAGCGTCGCCGCGTCTGGGCACGTATCTATCCAGATGACGAACGACGTACTGTAGTAGAACTTGGTGGGCTTGCCCGCACCGACCACGCAGGCTGGGGCGACGAGTTCGACCGCCTCGCCGACCGCTTGCTGAAAAGCAATCCGACCACCGCGGTGAACCAACCGCACGCGCAGGAGAACGCCCGATGACAACGAACGAGACACTCGCGCAGTACAGCGACTGGGCCTTCAAGTCCGCCTTCACCGTGCTCGTGCTGGCGTTTGTGCTGCTCATCGTGCAGTACGCGTCGGCCAGAGCAAAGGCGGTTCAGGACAAGGAACTGGTCTCCGCCGGCGGTGTCGACGCATCCGTGCCTGGCAGGGTCGCGGAGACTCCGAGCAAGTCGCTCTCGGAACGATTCGGCGGAATGGGCCGAGCTGTCCTGGTCGTCGGAACGGTGCTGATCATCGCGTCGATCGTGCTCCGCGGATTTGCGACGGAACGATTCCCGCTCGGCAACATGTACGAATTCGTGGCGATGGCGTGTGCGGCGTCGTTGCTGGTCGGGCACGTCCTGTTGATCAAGCCGGCGTACCGTCCGATGTGGGTCTTCCTGCTGGTGCCGGTTCTGATCTTGATGTTCCTCGCCGGCACGGTCCTCTACGCCGACGCGGCTCCCGTGGTTCCGGCGCTGCGCTCGTACTGGCTTCCGATTCACGTGACGATCGTCAGCGTCGGCTCCGGAATCTTCATGATCGGCGGTATCGCGAGCCTTCTGTTCCTGCTGCGACTGAAGTTCCCGCCCGGTGAGGAAGGCACGAGCATCGGTGGCCGGATCGCAGAGCGACTGCCGGATGCCCAGACTCTCGACCGCTTGGCGTACAAGAGCACGATCATCGCGTTTCCGCTGTTCGGCGCCGGCGTCATCCTCGGTGCCATCTGGGCGGAAGCTGCGTGGGGACGCTTCTGGGGTTGGGATCCGAAGGAGACGATGTCCTTCATCGCCTGGGTGATCTACGCGGCCTACCTGCATGCGAGGGCAACGTCCGGGTGGCGGGAGACGAAGGCCGCCTGGATCAACATCGCCGGTTTTGTTGCGATGCTGTTCAATCTCTTCATCATCAACATGGTCGTCTCCGGCTTGCACTCCTACGCGGGACTCACCTGATCCTCTCGAGGTACCGTGGGTGGCTGCCGACCGGTCTGTAGGTATTACCGGTAGGTACGTCAGGGGCGGGCAACAGTTACGATGCAGCTTGGCGAATTACTAGCTGTCTGGTAGCTGTGGGATCGACGAGGGGGAGCGGCGAGATGGCCGACAAGATTGAAGACGCCGGAGCAGGATTGTGGGAGCCGGTGCGCCCTGCCGAGCCGACGCGGCGCGAGCCGCGCGCATCCGCGCCCGAGCCGTCATCGGACTCGGTTCCCAGCGACGTTCGTAGTCTCTTCGTGGCCCCGGTCGACTCCGGGCCGCTCCAGCAAGTCGCCGGCCAGGCGCCCGGTGCACCCGCCGCTCCGCCGCCGACGACGACCCCAGCGGCTCCGGTACCAGGTCCCAAGACTCCGGTCATCCAGTATCCGGCAGCGCAGCCAGGCCCGATCAACGGCCAGTTCTCGACCTCGCCTGCGATGCCGATGCAGACCTACGAACCTACGAATCGTGGAGGGTCGCTTCCGGATTCACGAACTGGCGTTCCGCAGCCTGTTCAGAATTCGCAGCCTGTTCGGAACTCGCAGCCTGTTCAGAACCTGCAGCCTGTCCAGAATTCGCAGCCCGGCCCGACGGCGCATTCATCCGCGAGACCGCTCCAGCAACCGCAGGCACCTTTTTCGCCTGGCGTCCATCCGCCCAATCCCGCGATTCGGCAGTTCGGTCATCCCGGCGCTGCGCCGGTGCAGAACGGCCACGCCCTCCAGAATGGTCAGGCCGTGCCGATGGCCCCGCCGACGGCGCCACCTACTCGCGCTCCGATGCCGCAGTCCGGACTCACCTCGGCTCCGGACAGTCGCTTCGAGTCCGCTCTCCCGATGACTGCGCAAGATCTCTCGGCTGCGCTCCTCGTCAAGCGGCCTGTCCGGCCTGCCCCGGTGGGCGGCTGGCGCAAGGCGCTGTACACGTTGTCCGGCCGATCGGTGAACCTCGGAAACGGTGCAAAAGAGCAGCACCTCGTCGAGTTGACGCGCCAGATCAACCAGCCGCTGCAGGGCTGCTACAAGGTTGCGGTGCTCAGTCTCAAAGGCGGCGTCGGAAAGACCACGACCACAGCGACACTGGGGTCGATGTTCGGCTCGATCCGCGGCGATCGCGTCGTCGCTGTCGATGCAAACCCCGACCGGGGAACGCTGAGCCAGAAGATCCCGCTCGAAACTCCGGCAACAGTGCGAAACCTGCTGCGCGACGAGAACAGCATCGAGAAGTACAGCGACGTCCGTGGCTACACATCGCAAAATCGATACCGGCTCGAAGTGCTTGCCTCCGACAGCGATCCAGCAGTTTCAGAGGCCTTCAGCGGTGGGGACTACACGCGCACGGTCGACATGCTCGAGAAGTTCTACAGCATAGTTCTGACCGACTGCGGCACCGGATTGATGCACTCGGCGATGCAGGCCATTCTCGAAGGTACAGATTCGTTGATCGTCGTCAGTTCCGGTTCCGTCGACGGTGCACGTAGCGCCTCCGCAACACTTGACTGGCTCGACGCTCACGGTTACAGCAGGCTGGTCGCCACGTCCGTAGCTGTCATCAACGCGGTACGGCCTCGCTCGGGCAAGGTTGATCTGCCGCGGGTCGTCGAGCACTTCGAGCAGCGCTGTCGAGCGGTGAAACTGATTCCGTTCGATCCGCATTTGGAAGAGGGCGCCGAAATCGATCTGGACCGGCTGCGTCCAGGTACTCGGGAAGCGGTGCTGGAGTTGGCTGCGGTGGTTGCGCAGGACTTTCCGGCCTCCCCGTTCGCGTTGACGGGGCGGTAATCGGATAGCCGGGCGAGCCCGGACGCTACGTCGACGCGTCAGTCGGCGGTACGTCCGGACCTTCCGTGCGCTTGCGTCGTGTTTGCTGGTTCACATTCCACAGGAATTCGGGATCGTCATCCGGCCCGCGTACACCGCTCACCGGGGTGCGCGTCGACGGATCGGGCCCGAATGCCTTCCACATCAGAACGATCAATGTCACCAAACCCACCAACGCCAACAGATACAACACGGCGCACCTCCTCAGGGAACTGAAGTCGAGCCTACTCAGTCTCCGCCCCGCTTCACCAGAAGTGGTGCGGACAAGCGTTTCGGCTCAGTGCGCTAGTGCTGTATCTGTCGGGTACTGCAAGATCTCTCGGGTACTGCAAAGTGCTTCGAAGTGAGCCGAGTTTGCTCAGTTGTTGTCTGCTTCGGTGGTCAGCGAGCGCAGAAGCTGCATGACCTCGGTCTCACGGAATCGACGATGTCCTCCTGGCGTGCGAAGCGAGCCCAGTCGTCCTGCGTGTGCCCAGCGGGTCACGGTCTTGGGATCGACATGAAACAATGCCGCTACCTGTCCGGGCGTCATGAGTGCGTCTGCGGCGGTATTGAAGGTTGGTGCGCTCATTGTGAGGTCCTCCATGTTGATGTCGAACGTTTGACGAACAGTGATTCCGAACCGAGCAGTGATTCCGAACTTTGGTTCCGAACCGGTGTGTCGACCAGTTGCCAAAAACCTGCGTCGAGTTTGTTTCGAAGTCCTTCGCTCACATTCGACCGTTTTCTGAGTGGTAGCGCAATGTTTGCACAGATATAGCCGGGTAGTCGATCTTTCAAGAAAAAGTAATGTTTAAGTAAAGGACAAAATGGATATAGCGGGCTCGGTCCCACCCGTATTCGGAATGGGTAACCTGAGAGGGTGAGTCAGTTGTCTGAAAACCCCGAAAATGTTCCTTCTGAGCCGGTCAAGGCCAGTAAACCTTCCGCAAACTCTGGGCAAGCAAAGTCGGCTTCCGGGCCGGTGACCAAGGGTCAACTAGCCCGCGACGTGGTGCTGTACTCGGTCGCTCGGCTGCTGCTTGTCGTCGTGATCGGTGCCGTCATCATCGGTGGCGGAAAGCTCGCCGGCACGGACGTTCCCTTGATCGTCGCGGCGCTGTTCGCAGTTCTGATCGCGCTGCCGCTGTCGTTGCTGCTCTTCGCGAAACTGCGCAAGCGTGTCAATGCGGGCATTGCGGCGGTCGACGCCCAGCGTCGGTCCGATCGTGACGATCTTCGCTCCAAGCTGCGCGGAGACGGGCGGTGACCACGGGGTCGCTCGACGTCGACCGTCGGACCTCACGCCAGTGGGTCGACAACGCGGTGCGGTTGATCGAAGCCGACGCGCAACGCAGCGCGGACACTCACCTGCTGCGCTATCCGCTGCCGAGTAACTGGACCGTCCAGCTTTATCTGAAGGACGAGTCGACCCACATCACGGGGAGTCTCAAGCATCGACTCGCACGGTCGCTTTTCCTCTACGCGATCTGCAACGGCTGGGTTACCGAAGAGACCACCGTCATCGAAGCGTCGTCCGGATCGACGGCTGTCAGCGAGGCGTATTTCGCGAAGTTGCTGGGCCTGGATTTTGTCGCGGTGATGCCCGCGAGCACGAGTCCCGCCAAGATCGCGTTGATCGAGGCGCAGGGGGGACGTTGTCATTTCGTGAGCGATCCGTCGTCGATCTACTCGGAATCGCATCGGCTCGCGAGTGAGTTGAACGGTCACTACATGGACCAGTTCACCCACGCCGAGCGCGCGACGGATTGGCGCGGAAACAACAACATCGCCGAATCGATCTTCACTCAGCTCGAACACGAGGAACATCCGATTCCCGACTGGGTGGTCGTCGGAGCCGGGACGGGCGGAACCGGTGCCACGATCGGCCGCTTTCTTCGTTACCGGAAATTCGACACGGGGCTGTGCGTGGTGGACCCGGAGCACTCCGTGTTTTTCGACGCGTGGCGAGCGAGCGATCCGTCGATCGTCGGTACTCGAGGTTCCCGGATCGAGGGCATCGGCCGTCCGCGCGTCGAACCGTCTTTTGTCGGTCAGGTGGTCGACCGAATGATCAAGGTGCCGGACGCAGGCTCGATCGCGGCTGCCCGGCATGCCAGCGCAGCCCTGGGGCGCAAAGTGGGCGGCTCGACGGGGACGAACCTGTGGGGAGCTTTTGCGTTGATTGCCGAAATGATGGCGGCCGGGCGCAGCGGCAGCGTCGTCACCCTCCTGTGCGACGGCGGAGAGCGTTACTCAGGCACGTATTACAACGACGAATGGGTGGCTTCGGAAGGGATCGACCTGCTCGGCCCGACGACAGTGCTGGACGAGTTCGTACGTTCGGGTGCGTGGACGGCCAGTTCCTGAATCGCCGGCGCCGGACCGTGTGACGGGCGGCTCATCGTCACGCGCGGCCAGGCGTCCAACCCGGACGACTGCTCGTCCGTTCTGATGCGTATCAGGCCGGGGGAGAGCGTGTTCTCGGCCAGGCGCACGAACCCGAGGCGCTCGTAGTACGGCGCGTTCCACGGAACGTCGACGAACGTCGTCAGAGTCACGAGATCGTGGTGATGGTCCGCCGCCCATTCGGTGACGGCGTCGATCAGCTGTGCTCCGAGGCCTTTCCGGGCATGATCGGGGTGAACGGAGACCTGTTCGATATGCGCGCCGCCGTCCACGATCTCGACGAGTGCGTACGCAACGGGCACGTCGTTCGCGTCGGTCTGAACCCAGATGTGCTCGGCTGCGAGAAAATCGTTCAACTCGTCGAGCGTCGGCGGTGGATCGTCTGCGATGGCGTCCATCCCGATGTCTCGGAACGGTTCGCCCGCGGCGACCTCGATCTGTTGCAGTGCGGGTAGGTCGGTGGATATGGCCGAGCGGATCACAGAAACCGTTTTACCTCGAGAAGTGCGTTTCTCCCAGCGCTACGCCTTCTGTAACGCAAACCTACGCAACCGTAGGTTGTGTATCGTTTGGTCAAGGGGCACTTCTCCAGCGAGGGCGGATCATGGGCAATCCTGAAGTTTCACTCGACAATTACGAGGCTGTGTACGAGTACTACCGCAGTCATCAGCAGAACCGATTCGTGGCGAAGCTCGCTTATGCCGCATTGGCGCTGAAGTACCGCCCGCGAGTGAGGTATGCGCCGGGTGCGGAAGCTGCGCTGAAGACTCTCCTGGAACGTAAGACGCAGTTGGTCGTGGCAGTCAATCATCTGACCGAGAGCGACCAGTTCACGCTCGCCGCGACCGCGTGGCGTACTCCGTTGCGTCGAGTGATCGGACGGACCCGGGTCCTCGCCAAGGACGAACTCTTCGTTGATCCTTCACAGCGCAAGAAGGTCGACATGATGGGCAGCATCCCGGTTTTTCGCAGCAAGAACTACGGCCTCCGGGCTGTTTCGGATGCCGGCCGAGTGATGATGGACGTCGCGGCCGAGCGGCTGGGCAACGGGGACTGTCTGGCGATTTTCCCGGAAGGGACGTGCAACACCGAAGATCCGACGCGGTTGCAGCACGTCAACAGCGGAATCGGCCACATCGTCGCGCGCGCCGAGAAGTTGGGATGCTCACCGGCTCTGGTGTCGATCGGCATCAATTACGGTCCGGTGGCCGGCGACGTCAAGGCTGCGAGTGTCTTTGTCGGAATGCCGGTGACCGAACTTCCGGACAAGCCGATGGATATCGCCCGAACTGTGCAGGCTGACTTGCAGGTGGCAGTGAACGGGGCCGTCGCCGGATACTAGGCGCGCCTGTCAATTTTGGTTGACAGATTCCGGTTGTCAACCTAAATTGACATCATGACCGAAGCAACCTCTCTCGCTGCTGCCGCCGGTAGCCCGGATCCCACCGAGGGATTGCGTGCTGTTCGAGCGCTGCGTCGTCTACTCGAAAAACTCGAGGCCATTCAGGTCGCCAATGCGCGCCGTCACGGATGGTCCTGGCAGGCGATCGCGGAAGCTCTCGAGGTCAGCCGTCAAGCCGTCCACAAGAAATACGCGTCCGCGCAGTCGGAATCGATGCTGCGTTCACTGCGCGAGAAGGGCAGGTAATTGCCATGTTCGAAAGGTTCTCCGCACAGGCTCGCGGCGTCGTTGTCGATGCTGTCGCCGGCTCCGGTCCTGTCACTCCGATGGAACTGTTGACCGCGCTGCTCACCTCTGATCGGGGCATCGCCACCGAGGTGCTCACCGAGTCTGGTGTCACGCTCGACGTGATCCGCCACGCCGGCGCCGGCTCGAACGAAGGTAGCTCGAACAATTTCGACGACGACGCCGAGATACTCAAGTCGATCGGCATCGATCTCGATGCGGTTCGGGAGAGTCTCGAGCAGTCCTTCGGCGAAGGTGTGCTGGACGAGACTCCTGTGCCGGACGGAGTCGACACTTCTCGCAAGAGCCGATTCGGGTTCCCTCGTTCACGATTCGAGAAGGACTCCAAGAAGGTGTTGGAACTCTCGCTCCGTGAAGCGCTCGCGCACAAGGACAATCGAATCGGTGCCGAACACATCCTGCTCGGCATCCTGCGTGTCGCCGACGGGCCTACCCGTCAGGCCCTCGAAACGCAGGTCACGATGTCGGTGATCCGTGAGCGCTTGGAAGCGAAGATGAATCGCGCGGCCTAGATTCGGCACGGTTCCGCATGCACGGGGCGGGATGTGCCAGCATTCAGACATGACATTTCTGGCACGTCTCATCATCAACGGCATAGCCATCTGGCTGGCGTCGGCGTGGGTCACCGGCATCACGATCGCCAACCACGACAACGGCACCTGGGGCACGGTTCTCGTGATCGCGGTGATCGCTTTGATCTTCACGGTGGTCAACGCGTTCATCAAGCCAGTAGTGCAGCTTCTCTCGCTGCCGCTGCTCATCCTGACTCTCGGATTGTTCACGCTCGTGATCAACGCCCTCATGCTGATGCTGACGGCGTGGATCTCGTCCGGAACGTCCTACGGCTTGACGGTCGACGGCTTCTGGACGGCAGTCTGGGGCGCGCTGATCATCTCGATCGTGAACTTCCTGCTCAGCGCGTTCGTCCCGGACAACCGTTGAGTCCGTCGACTTTCAGGCGAGACTGAGCGCAACTGCGGTCGCGGCACCCCAGACGAGCATGGCGAGTCCGGTGTCGCGCAACGCGGGGATCAGGGCCATACCCTGCCCGCCCGAACGCAGTGGGGCGTTGGCCCGGATTGCCAGTGGCAACGCCAGCAATCCGAGCAATGCCCACGGAGTACGCAGGATCAGCAGCAGGGTCGCGACGAACGGGACGGCCAGCAGGATCACGTGCAGCGTGCGGGTCTTGGCGTCGCCGAGCCGGACTGCGAGAGTGATCTTTCCGGACTCGGTGTCGGTCGGGATGTCTCGAAGATTGTTGGCAACGAGCACCGCGCTCGAGAACGAACCGATGGCAATCGCGCCGGCCAGCCCGGCCAGATCCACCCGCTCGGCCTGTACGAACTGAGTTCCCAGCACTGCAATCAGTCCGAAGAAGATGAACACGGCGATCTCGCCGAACCCGCTGTATCCGTAAGGCTTCTTGCCGCCGGTGTAGAACCAGGCACCGATGATGCAGAACACGCCGACCGCAACCAGCCACCAGGCTGTGGTCGCCGCCAGAACGAACCCGGCTACCGCGGCAACGGTGAAGCAGCTGATCGCCGCGGCCTTCACAGCTCCGGGACTGACCAACTTCGATCCGACCAAGCGCAGTGGCCCGACGCGGTCGTCGTCCGTTCCGCGGATTCCGTCGGAGTAGTCGTTCGCGAAATTCACCCCGACGATCAAGGCCAAGGAGACGATCAGTGCCAGGAGCGCCTTCCACCACACTGCGAGGTCCAGGGACGCCGCGGCTCCGGTGCCGACCAGCACGGGCGCAATCGCGTTCGGGAGTGTGCGCGGCCTCGCGCCTTCGATCCATTGAGCAGCTGTTGCCATACAACGATCTTTGCACTGTGCAATACGATCGAACGCGGTGGATCAGCACATGACTCGAGACGTGAGTGAGCGCGCCAGGTACGCGCAGTCGGGCGAAGACCTGGCAGACATTGCCTTGCTCGGACCCGTTTCGACCAAAGTGGGCGATCGTCTGGTTCCGTTGCCGGGTCCGCGAGCTCGAACTCTGCTGGTTGCGCTGGCTCGCAATCCGGGTGAGCCACGTACCGCGCAGAGCCTGATCGACGACGTCTGGGGGCTGGAGCCGCCGCGCTCACCGATGAACGCCCTCCACACTCAGGTCTCGCGCCTGCGATCTGCACTCCCGGACGGGGCCCTCGAAGTCACGGCGGCCGGATACCGGCTCACTCTCGCTCGGGAGCGTGTCGACCTGGCCAGGGCAGCGGACGCCGCCCGTGGTCTGCGCACCGTCGGCGCCGACGCGTCCGAAGCGCTCGCAGTCACGACCGCGTCATTGCGCCTGTGGCGCGGTACCCCCGGGAGTGACGTCGTCGGCGACGTTGCAGATCGTCTGGCGCTCGACGCAGGCCGGGTGTACGACGAACTGGAGACGGCGCAGATCGACGCGTTGCTCACATTGGGGGAGTACGCGGCAGCCATTCCCCTGGTGCGCGGACGCCATCTGGCGAGCCCATTCGACGACACAGCGGCCGAGGCGTTGATGCGTGCGCTCGCCGGAGCAGGCCGAGTCAACGAGGCACTCGAAGTGTTCGCGGAGTTCCGCAACCACCTCGCCAATCGCCTGGGCGCTGATCCGTCACCCGCACTGGTGACTCTCAACGCGGAACTTCTCGGGGCACCTGCGGCTACACCGCGGGCCGCCCGTGCGATCGGTCTGCGCGCTGCCCCCAACACCTTGCTCGGTCGCGACAACGACATCGACCAGATCGAATCCTTGCTCGCCCGCTCGCGCGTCGTCACCATTCTCGGACCTGGTGGCGCCGGAAAGACCCGTCTCGCACACGAATTGGGCCTGCGCGGATCCGTGAACCAGCCGGGCGTCTCGGTGGTCCTCGTGGAGTTGGCGTCGTTGCGCAGCAGCGAAGATGTCATCGCGGCCATCGGAGGCACCCTCGGAATCAGCGAATCCGATCTGGCGCCAGGCAAATTGACCGTCGGCCGAACGCATTCGGCGAGAGAGCGACTCAAAGAGGCGCTGTCCGCCGGTCCGATGTTGCTCATCCTCGACAATTGTGAGCACGTGATCGGCGCGTGTTCGGAGATCGTGGCCGAGATGATCGCGGCCGGTCGTCAGCTGACGGTTCTGACCACCAGTCGTTCTCCGCTCATGATCAGTGCCGAGGCGGTGTACCCGTTGCCGCCGTTGGCGATCGAAGACGGAACCGGCTCGGCAGTCGAACTCTTCTCGGCGAGAGCCCGTGCGGTGCGGCCGTCTGTTCATCTGGACGTCGACGCGGTAGTCAAGCTGTGTACGACGCTCGACGGACTCCCGCTGGCGATCGAGCTCGCTGCCGCGCGGGTCCGCACCATGAGCGTCGACGAGATCGGTTCGAGACTGCGAGACAGGTTCGCGTTGTTGCGCTCCGATGATCCGACGTCTCCGGATCGGCATCGCACCCTGCACGCGGTGATCGACTGGAGCTGGAATCTGTTGGGCAGCGGGGATCAGATTGCGTTGCGTCGATTGTGCCGATTCCCGGCCGGCTTCACCCTTTCTTCGGCGCAGGCCGTTGCCGGGTGGGGCGAGTTGACCGATGTGGCAAGTGCCGTCGAAGCGCTGGTGAATCAGTCACTTCTTTCCGTCAGCGACGGGCAGGGAGATCTTAGGTACTACATGCTCGAGACTGTCCGTGAATACGGCGAGGAGCAACTCGCCGCGTCCGGGGAGGGACCGGAAGTGATTCGGCGCCTCGACGACTGGGCGATTGCGATCGCCGAGGATGCCGTCGTGCGTGCACGGACGGATCAGCTCCGTCTGATTGCCGACCTCGATGCCGAGCACGACAACCTTCTGGCTGTACTTCGCTGGGCCGTGGAACGCGGCGACGCGGTGACCGTAGCCAACGTCTTTCCCGTCCTCGCGATTCTGTGGGCCGTACGAGGATCGAACTCGGAAATCTCGAACTGGGCGTCGAAGATCGTCGGGGCGACCGCGGACAACGATCTGCGCGACGTGAATGCAGAACTGGTGGGCGCTACGTTCATCCTGGTGGCGATGCATCTCTTCTTCGGAGAGGCCGATCGAAACCATGCCCGTGCGCGGATCCGACTTCGAAAGCTGTTGCGTGAGCGCGATGATCTCGGTCCGTTGTTCGCATTTCTGATCAAGCTGACCACGAGTGGGATCGCCAACCACAAACTTGCGCGGTTGGTGGCCGAAGGCGTTCGCAGTTCCGATCCCGAGACCCGCATGGCGGCGTTGTCCGCGCGTTCGAACATGCGGGAGAACATCGGAGATCTGCGCGGTGCGTTGCTGGACGGGGAGACTCTGTTCGACTACGCCACCAGCATCGGTGACGAGTGGGGTCTGGCGATGGCGGCCCAACATGTCGGGTCGGTTCACAGCCAATCCGCCCGCTATGGCGAGGCCATCGAGTTCTACGCGATCGCGGCGGCGTCGATGGAACGCCTCGGTGCGCGTGACGAGGCGATGCAGCTCATCTGCTTTCAAGCCGGAGCAATGATCGCGGCCGGTGACACCGCTGGTGGTCGGGTGCTTCTCGATCGTGCACGTCCGGCATTGGCGCACTCGGGTGGGACCGGGGCCATCGAAACCGATCAACGGCGTGCGGCGCTCATAGCGAGTATCGCCGAGGCGGATCTCGCGGACGGCCGTATCGACGAGGGCTTGGCTCGGTATCGAGAAGCGCTGGAGCTGTTGGGTTCTGCGATCGAGAACATCTTCGGTGATCCCTTCGTCGTTCTGCTCGGTGCCGCGGCTGTGTGCGCTCACGCAGTTCACGGCAGGCACGAACTGGTGGCAGGCCGCGTTCTGCAGATGAAGGAGTCGAGTGCTCTCAAGCTCGATCCCAACGGTTACGCGGACCTGCCGCTCGCGGGTTCGTTGGCGTCGGCGATCGGGTCGTTCGATCTTGTCACGGGCAACATCGAACGCGGAGTCGAACTGATGGCTTTGTCGTTGAAAATGCCGGGGAGACAAGACTTCGTCTCGCTCCATCATGCGCGCCTCTCCGACTTCGCGGTTGGTCTGGTCGGAGCCGACAGGTGGTCTGTGGAAACCGAGAAGGTATCGGGTTACTCACGCAGAGCGGTCCGCGAAGCAGTGTTGGCTGCGCTTCGCGGACCGGTGCTGGATTAAGTCTGGACGATGGTGCGGGACTTATGTCTTGCGCATGTACATCCGCACGGTCAAAGGTGCCATGACGGCAACGATCACCGCGGCGCCCACCAGCGACCACACGACGTGGATACCGAAGTGGCCGTCGTTGGCCAGCTCGCGAACCGCGGTCACCAGGTGTGAGACCGGATTGACGTTCACGAACTTCTGAAGCCAACTCGGCATGGTGGCAGGATCGACGAACGCATTCGACAGGAACGTCAGCGGGAACAGCACGAGCATCGAAACACCCTGCACCGTGGACGCTTTGTTCATCAGCACGCCCATGAGAGCGAAGATCCAGCTGATGGAGAACGCGCACACCATGACCAGGATCGCGGCAGACAGAATGCCGACCACGCCGCCTGCGGGGCGGTAACCCATCGCGAAACCGACGATGAACGTGATGGTCGTGGCGATGCCGTAGCGCACGACGTCGGCGAGCAATGCACCGGACAGCGGGGCGATACGAGCGATGGGAAGGGACTTGAAGCGGTCGAACACGCCCTTGTCCATGTCCTCACGAAGCTGAGTGCCCGTGACGATGGAACCGGTGATGACGGTCTGGACGAGGATGCCGGGGATGATCGTCGGCAGATATGCCGTCACGTCACCGGCGATCGCGCCGCCGAAGATGTAAGTGAACATCAACGTGAAGATGATCGGCTGGATGACGACGTCGAACAGTTGCTCGGGGTTGTGCTTGATCTTGAGAATTCCGCGGTACGCCATCGTGAACGTGTTCGCGAAGCTCTGCTGCAGGCTGATGCGGCGGGGTGCGGCATCCGGCTGGGCTATCGGCGACCGGGGTTTGGTGAGGGTGGTTGTCATGCGACGCTCCGATCGGAGTCGTTGTCGGACTGGGCGTCGTTGCGTCCACCGTCTTCGGGCTGGTGCCCGGTGATGGTCAGGAACACTTCGTCCAGGCTGGGTTTCTGTACGTTGATCTCGTCGACGGCGATACCTTGCTCACGCAGACGGATCAACAGGTCCGCCGTGATCGACGGGTCGCTCAGTGGTGCGGTGATCCGCCCGACCTCGGGAGTGACTCCCACCTCGACGCTCAGCGCAGCGGCGATGAGCGAGCGAGCCTCCTCCGTGCGATCACGATCGACGAGCTTGAGTTGGAGCGAGGAGATCCCGACCGAAGCCTTGAGTTCGTCGGCGGTGCCGTTGGCGATCACGCGGCCGCGGTCGATCACCGCGATGCGATCGGCCAGTTGATCGGCTTCGTCGAGGTACTGCGTGGTGAGCAACACCGTCGAACCCTCGGCGACGAGTCGCCGGATGGTCACCCACATCTGGGCGCGGGTGCGCGGATCGAGGCCGGTGGTGGGCTCGTCGAGAAACAGCAGCGGCGGGCGCGCGATCAGGCTTGCCGCCAGATCCAGGCGTCGACGCATGCCACCGGAGAAGTTCTTCAGCGGTTTGGTCGCGGCCTCGACCAGATCGAACTCCTCGAGGAGTTCGAGGGACTTGGTGCGCGCATCGCGGCGGCTCAGGCCGAGCAGCCGCGAGAAGATCACGAGGTTCTCGGTCGCCGTCAGATCCTCGTCCACGGAGGCGTACTGACCGGTGACGCCGATCAGGGATCGGACCGCGGTGGGTTCACGGCTGACGTCGTGGCCGAAGATGCGCGCCTCACCGCCGTCGGGGCGAAGGAGAGTGGCGAGCATGCGGACGGTGGTGGTCTTGCCGGCGCCGTTCGGCCCGAGGACGCCGAACACCGAGCCGGTGGGGACGGTGAGGCTGACGCCGTCGACCGCGCGGTGCTCGCCGAACTTCTTGACGAGTCCGTCGGCCTCGATGGCAAGAGGCGAAGCTGTGTGGTTCATGGGATGAAGCTTGGCAGACCGATCTTGCATGGACCTTGCGTGGAACTTGCGGTTACTTGCACAGCGCGCGAGGTCGGTGCTGCGGCTGCTAGCTGAACCGCGCTACCAGGGCGGCGCGGTCGAGCTTGCCCGGTCCGCGCAGGGGGAGCGCGTCCAGGACGAAGAGTTCCCGCGGCGCCGCGGTGACGTCGAGTGTCCGCTGAGCATGTGCGCGTAGTTCGTCGAGCGTCGGAGCTTCGCCCTCGGGTACGACGACGGCCACCACCCGCTGCCCCAGCCGCGGGTCCTCGATGCCGATCACCGCGCACTCGCGAACGGCGGGGTGATCGGCCAGCGCGGCCTCGACCACCTGCGGTACGACGGTCAGCCCGCCGGTGGAGATTGCCTCGTCCAACCGGCCGCTGATGCGAAGGACCCCGTCGACCACTGATCCGGCGTCGTCGGTCCGGAACCATCCGGGTTCGGCGAAGGCAGGGTGGTCGGGAAGCCCGCGGTACCCGGACGCGAGCATCGGACCGCCCAGCAGTACTCGCCCGTCGTCGATACGAATCTGCGCTCCGGACAACGGGATTCCGTCGTAGACGCAACCGCCGGACGTTTCGCTCATCCCGTAGGTGCGGACGACGGTGATGCCCGCTTCGGTGGCCTGCGCGAGTACCGGTGCGGGAGTAGCAGCGCCGCCGAGCAGAACCGCGTCGAGCGAAGCCAGAGCCTCGACCGCGGCGCGATCACCGAGTGCCTTGACCAACTGCGTCGGCACCAACGAGGTGTAGCGGCGCGGTCCGCTCATCGCGGCGACAGCGCCCGGCAATGCTGCAGGGTCGAAACCCGCACTGACGTCGACGATCACCGGTTGTGTTCCGGCGAGGACACTGCGCAACAGAACTTGCATCCCGGCGATGTGGTGCGGGGGGAGAACCAGCAACCAGGATCCGGTGCCGCCGAGGCGTTCGTGGGTCGCGTCGCCGCTGGCTCGCAGTGCGCTCGCGGTGAGCATCGCGCCCTTCGGGGTTCCGGTGGTCCCCGACGTGGCGACCACCAGCGAGATGCCGTCGTCGATGGGCTGATCGGGGTACAGAGCGTCGCTCAGTCGGGCCGTCTCGCGTGCGTCGGCCGCCGGGACGGGAAGCACGGCGTCGTGCACGCCGTCCAGGATCTGCGCGATGGCAGGCAGTACCTCGAAGACCGCCTCACCCTGTGGAACGGCCAGTGTGCGAAGAACGTTCACCGGACGTCCGGTCCAGCCAGTGGCCAACCACCGGCAGCCAGATGGCTTCGTACGCGGTCGACGTCGGTTTCGAGTGGCATCTCGTTGGTGATCTTCGTGATGAGGACCTGGATGTCGGTCTTCTCGATGGGCAGATCGCCGTCCTCGATCAACGCGTCGGCGACGGCGTCGACCTCGGTTTCGGAGAGTCTGCGAGTGAGGAGCGCGAAAAGTGGGATGTAGTCCTGCTCGGGGACGCCATTGGGATAGCCGGCCCGCAACCAGCCGACTATCGACGTGAGGAAGGGCGGAAGGGCCATGACGTCAGCTCACGTCTCGAACTTCGTTGTCGGTGTCCACGTCTTCGATGACCGGCCACCCACCTGCGCGCAGCCTTTCGGTGACACGATCGACATCGTCCTCGGACGGCTCCTCGTTGAGGATTCCCTCGATGATGGCGCGGATGGTGTCGTAGTCGACATGGCGGTCCGGCACTTCGTGTGCCGACTCGATGGACATCGAAACGACCTGCTCGATCTCCTCGTCCGTCAGACGACGACGGAGAACGGCGAGCAGCGCAAAATGATCCTTGTCCGGGATGCCCTCGGGATACCCGGCACGCAGCCAGTCGAGCACGCTGCGCAATGAATACTTGCTCAAATCCTCGGCCTCATTTTCGTTTCGGTGGTTTCAGTGGTGTGCCGCGACGACCACTCAGAAGACGTGGATTCCGAACGTGCTGGCCAAGAAGTTCTTCATCAACAACAGTATTCCGGCGAAGATCGTGACGAGCACGACCGCAAAACAGAGGTACGCACCCATTTTACCCAGGGTGGACGGTCCTTCGGTGCCGTCGGCGTTCGGCAGACTCAGCGACTTGAGGCCGAAGGCGAAGATCGCCGGCAGTCCGGCTCCGAAGAGCAGTCCGACTGCCACTACCTGCCAGAGCGAATCGAGGGTATCGGTGAGTAGATGCATTCTCTTGCGCCCCTTTCAGGAGTTGCGAGTGGGTTCGGTGGACGGAGTGGGATCAGCAGTCGGAATCTCGCGAGCCGTCGCATCCGGATTCTCGTCCCATTCGGCGGTCACGTTGGCGGCGTCTACGGGTTCCTTACGCGAACGCAGGTACATGAAGATCGCGAACGCGATGAGGGCAGCGAAGACGACGAGAACGCCGGCCAGGCCGCCGATCAGATGCGCGAGTGCCCAGCAGATGGCGCCGACCACTGCGGCCGACGGCAAGGTGATCAACCAGGCGGCGGCCATCCGGCCTGCGACGCCCCAGCGGACCTCGGCGCCCTTGCGCCCGATGCCGGTACCGAGGATCGATCCGGTGGCGACGTGGGTGGTCGAGAGGGGGAGTCCGAGGTGGCTCGACGTGAGAATGATGGCTGCGGACGACGCTTCGGCTGCCAGACCCTGCGGCGCTGCGATCTCGACTAGGCCCTTGCCCAGGGTGCGGATGATGCGCCAACCGCCCAGGTAGGTGCCGAGAGCGATCGCGACGGCACAGGTGAACTTCACCCAGAACGGCATCTCGGTCTCGGCGGTGATGGTGCCGTGAGCGACCAGGGCCAAAAAGATGACGCCCATAGTCTTCTGGGCGTCATTGGTGCCGTGCGCAAGTGAGATCAATGAGGCGGTGCCGATCTGGCCGAAACGGAAACCGCGCTCACGCTCGTCTTCCTTGACGGATGCGGTGATTCGGTACACGAGCTTGGTACCGACGCCTGCGACCAGGGCCGCGACGACCGGCGCGAGGATCGCGGGGACGACGACCTTGGTCAGAACTCCACCCCACTCGACGCCGCCCATACCGATGGAGGCGATTGCGGCGCCGATCAATCCGCCGAACAGTGCGTGTGAGGAGCTCGACGGCAATCCGAGCAGCCAGGTCGCCAGATTCCAGATGATTCCGCCGACGAGACCGGCGAAGACGATCAGCAGCAGATCCTGCCCACTGACCGCGCCGAGGTTGACGACGCCTTTGGCCACGGTCGCAGCGACCTCGACGGACAGGAACGCACCGACCAGGTTCAGGATCGCGGAAAGTGTGACCGCAACTTTGGGCTTGAGTGCTCCGGTCGCGATGGAGGTGGCCATTGCGTTACCGGTGTCGTGAAAACCATTCGTGAAATCGAACGCGAGGGCGGTGACAACTACCACCAGGAGGATTACGAGCTCTGCGGTCACAACGTGAATTGTGCGTATCGAACGCGTAAAAGTACAGCGAACGGGATGCGAACAGGGGCTCCGCGGAGTACGTCCCCGCGCGTGGGCTGCGGCGCTGCCGTTCGCGATGTGTTCAGCGCCACGAAATCGGAACCCTGTGTGGGACCTCACTTTTTGGTCTCACTCACCGGGAAGGCACATTCGGACCGTTTTAAACGCTGATTACCTACGGGCACCGAGCGCACCGGAACAGGGGTTTCACCCCTGTTTCTCGGTGTCTGTCAGTGAGAAGGAGAGCTCCGACCGTGAAGCCCAACAAGTCCACGAAGCTGATCGTGGCACTCGCCGCGACCGCCGTTCTGGCGTCAGCCTGCGCATCGAATCGTGGTGACGATCCCTACGCCGTCGCTGTCGGCGGACCCGGCGTCAGCGCAGACCTTGCGTCGAGCACATCCGACGCGAAGTTCGGCACCCTCGATTCGCCCTGCGGTGAAGGCGATGCCACCGGCGCAACCGATCAAGGCGTCAGCGACACCGAGATCAAGATCGGGTTCGGTGACGACCGCGGTTATGTGAAGTCTCCTGGGCTGAACAAGGAAATGAGCGATGCGGTGAACGCGCTCATCTCTTGGTGCAACGATCAGGGCGGCATCAACGGCCGCAAGGTCGTCGGAACCGACTACGACGCCGCGATGACGCAGGCCAACTCGGTCATGCAGGAAGCGTGCGCGAGCCAGTTCATGATGGTCGGCTACGGCTTCGCGATGGATCAGACCGCCGAGCAGACGCGTGTCGCGTGCAACCTGGTGTCCGTGCCAGGCTTCACCGTGTCACCCGACGCAGCCAACGGACCGATGACATTCCAGGGTGTCCCGTTCCCGGTCGACTACGCGAACGGTTCGCAGTGGTTCCAGATGGCCGAGATGCATCCCGATCTGGTGAACGACTTCGACGTCGTCAACAGCACGATGCCCACGATCATCAGCTCCACCACGAAGATTCGCTCGATCGCCGAGGCTGCGGGTTTCAAGCTCAAGGATTGCGGTGTCACCCTCAACTACGAGGGGGAATCGAGCTATGTGCCGTTCGCCGAGAAGTACAAGGAGTGCGGCGCGAAGGGGATCTGGACGTCACGATCGGCGAGCCCGTCGGAGCTGAACTTCGTGAAGGCCCTCGACCAGGTCGGGATCGATCCCATCTTCTTCGGTGAAGCCACCTGGTACGGCGCGACCGTCTCCGATTGGAACAAGGACACCGGACTGCTCGACAACCTCAACGCGGGCATGACCTTCCAGATGCTCGAGAACGCGGACAAGGTGCCCGCAGTGAAGAAGTACGTCGATCTGGTCTCCGAGCAGGGTGGCAAGACCGCGCTCCTCGGTATGCAGGCGGCGTCGTCCTTCCTGCTGTGGGCGGCCGCCGCGGACGAGTGCGGTAGCGATCTGACGCGTCAGTGCATGGTGAACGAACTCTCGAACATTCACGAGTGGGACGGCGGCGGATTGCATGCCGTCACCGATCCCGGCAAGAACATGCCGGCCACCTGCGGACTCATGACCTCGTTGAAGGGCAGTACCTACTCGCAGGCGTTCCCGTCCACCGCGGGCGAATTCAAGTGTGACCCCAAGTACCTCGTCGCGACCGACAAGAGCACCTGGGGAACCGAGCTCGGCGCTGACCGCGTGTCGACGAAGTACCAGAACGCCAACGTCATCAAGCCGCAGTCCTGATTCTTCCGACTCGGGCGGCGAGCGCCAACCGCCGCCCGAGTCCCTAACGAGGGTTCAGCCATGAACACTTTTGTCACTTTCACGATCCTGGGCCTGGTCCTGGGGTCGGTGTACGCGATCGCCGCCTCCGGGCTGGTACTCACGTACAACACGTCAGGAATCTTCAACTTCGCGCACGGTGCACAGGCAATGCTCGGTGCGTTCATCTACTGGCAGTTGCGCTACGGCTGGGAACTTCCCACAGTCGTCGCCTTGCTGATCTCGTTGGTCCTGGTCGGTCCGCTGATGGGTCTCGGCCTCTACGTCCTGATCATGAAAGGGCTACGCGATACCGCCGAGGTCACCAAAATCGTTGTGACGGTCTCGATCCTGCTCGGAATGCTGTCGATCTCGCACTGGTTCTGGCACCCCGAGACCGCTCGGACGATGCAGATGTTCTTCGGCGACCAGTCCAAGATCACGGTGTTCGGCGCGAGCATCCGCTACCACGAGTTGATCTGCATCCTCGTTGCGATCGCCATCGCCGTCGGCCTGCGCATCCTGTTCACGCGCACCCGCGCCGGTGTCGCGATGCGCGGCGTCGTCGACGATCCGGAACTGTTGCGCCTCAACGGCCACAATCCGGAGCGTCTTGCGGCACTGTCCTGGGCGATGGGTTCGACGCTCGCAGTCCTGGCCGGCATCCTGATCACCCCGATCAGTGGCGGCACACTCGAGGCGAACATGTTGACACTCTTGGTGATCGACGCGTTTGCCGCGGCCATGTTCGGCCGGTTGCGCAGCATTCCGCGCACGTTCGTCGGCGCCGTGGTCCTCGGGCTTGCCGGTACGTACGTATTGGCGTACTTCCCGACAAGTTGGAGTTGGACGTCGAATTTCCGTGTCTCCCTACCGATGATCGCGCTGTTCGTGGTGCTGATCGTGCTCCCACAGGACCGCTTGCGTGGCGCGGTCACTCGTACTCGCGAGCGGTACCACGTGCCGAGCGTGCGCAAGGCCGTCGGCTGGGGCGTGGCACTGATCGTCATCGTCTACCTGATCCGTCTGCTGATGGTGACCTCCGCCGTCACCACACTGACCATCGGAATGACGTTCGCGATCATCGCGCTCTCGCTCACACTCCTCACCGGTTACGCGGGTGAATTGAACTTGGCGCCGGTGTCTTTCGGCGCCATCGCGACCATCGTGGCCTTCCATTTCGGGATCTCCGGTTCCGGGTTGGCTGCGCACCTCAACCTGTGGGGCATCGTCGTCGGAGTCCTCGTCACCGCAGTCATCGGTGGCCTCGTCGCCCTACCGGCGCTGCGGCTGAGAGGGCTGTATCTCGCGCTGGCAACCATGGCCTTCGGAGTGTTCCTCTCCAACATGGTTCTTCGCGACACCACCGAACACGAGATGTTCGGCATGAAGTATTCGCTGTTCAAAGACGGCAACATCGCCCTCCCGCCGCTGAAGATCGGCCCGCTCGATCTGAGCAACGAGACGGTGTTCCTGATGACCGTGACCGCGCTGTTCTCGGTACTCGGCGTCGGCGTCATCGCGTTGCGTAACAGCGGCTACGGCCGCCGACTCGCTGCGATGAAGGACAGCCCGGCCGGTTCGGCCATGCTCGGACAGAGCCTGGTTCGGCTCAAGCTGAGCGTCTTCATGATCTCTTCGGGGATCGCCGGTCTCGGCGGCATTCTGATGTCGAGCGCCATGGGGTCCGTCTCGGGCGAGAGCTTTGCCATCATGGTCAGCCTCTCGCTGCTCATGCTGACCGTCGTCGCGGGTATCGGATACGTCACCGGCGCCCTGTTCGGTGGACTGATGGCCGGAATCGGGTTTGCGGTCATCATGGTCTCGTTCACCAATCTGGCTTCGGCGCAACCGGAGTTGGAGGGAATGTGGCTGCTCTTCGGCAACATCGCGGCAGTCAGCCCGGCACTGATCGGCATCGGCGTCGGCGCGAACCCCAGCGGAACGGTCCACAGCGTGATCGAGGGCTACCGACGGCTCGCCGGTGCCAAGCCTGTTCTGATCGGCGGCGCCGCAGTCGTTCTGCTGACCTACGTCCTTGCTCTGACCGGTGTACTCGGCAACTGGTGGTTCGCGTCCATCACGATCGCGGTGGTGTTCATGCTGCCGGTGATCGGTGAGATGGTCATGCCCAGCGCGGTTCTCACTCCGGAGGAACTGGCCGCCAAAGCGACAGTCGTTCCCGAGGACATCGGGATCGATGTCCCCTACAGCCCCGAGATCCGTGACGAGATCGACCGCGAACTGGGGATTCCTCAGTACCAGGGTGGCTCGCCGAAGGAGTTGACCGTCCATGTCTGATACACCACTTCTCGAAACGCGCGGTGTGAGCGTTCGTTTCGGTGGACACGTCGCGGTCAAGGACGTTTCGCTCACCGTGCAACCCGGCACCGTGACAGGACTCATCGGACCGAACGGTGCCGGCAAGACGACGCTCTTCAACACCATCACCGGGCTGCAGAAACCCACCTCCGGTCAGGTGTTCCTCGGTGGCGTCGACGTGACGAAGCTGCCGCCGCACAAGCGGGCAGGTCGCGGGCTGGCACGTACCTTCCAGCGGCTCGAACTGTTCGTCTCGCTGTCGGTGCGTGACAACCTGCGCGTCGCCGGAGACATCCACAAGGCGAACGGCCGCAACAAGATCGACGTGGATGGCGAGACCGATCGCCTGCTGGAGCTGACCGGGCTCACGGATGTCGCGGACAAGGACGTCGCGGACATCCCCACCGGACGGGCTCGCGTCGTCGAAGTTGCACGAGCCCTCATGACCGACCCGCGAGTGCTTCTGCTCGACGAACCGGCCTCGGGTCAGACCGAGCAGGAAACCGAGGTCTTTGCCGAGATGCTCACCGAACTTGCTGCGGGTGGACTCGGAATCTGTCTGGTGGAGCATGACATTCCGCTGGTGATGAAAGTGTGCTCGACCATCCACGTGCTCGACTACGGCGCAGTCCTCGCCTCGGGTGATCCGGAGAAGATCCGGACGGATCCGGAAGTGATCGCGGCCTACATCGGGACCGAGGAGGAGGCGGTATGACCTCAGCGAAAATTGGCGAGGCGAAAATCGACGAGGGTATACGCAGCCCCGACCGCGCCGAACCGTTGCTCGAACTGTCCGGTGTCCGCGCCGGTTACGGATCCATCGAAGTTCTGCACGGGGTGGACCTGATTCTGGAACCGGGCGCCGTGGTGGCGCTACTCGGACCCAACGGCGGCGGCAAGACGTCGACGCTCAAGATCTGCTCGGGCGTCCTTCCGGTCACCCGCGGCGAGTTCCGGCTCGCGGGCCAGGTCGTGAACGGAGTCGAGCCTTCGGAGTTGGCTCGGCTGGGGGTCTGCTCCATCCCCGAAGGACGCGGGATCTTCGCCAACCTCACTGTGCGGGAAAACCTGTGGATCGCCACCGGAACGGGCGTCGGGCTGGCCGAACTCGAAGAGGTTGCGTACGGCAGGTTCCCGATCCTGGGGGAGCGGCGCGGACAGTTGGCCGGATCGATGTCCGGTGGTGAGCAGCAGATGCTGGCGCTGTCACGGGCACTCGGCACTCACCCGACGGTGCTCCTGCTCGACGAGCTGTCGATGGGTCTCGCACCTCGAATCGTCTCGCAGATGTACGACGTCGTCGGCTCGCTTGCAGCCGAAGGCATTTCCATTCTCGTCGCCGAGCAGTTCGCACGAGCGGTGCTGCCCATCGCGACCTCGGCCGCACTGATGTTGCAGGGACGCGTCGTCAAGACCGGCGATCCACACGACATCGAAAACGAACTTTCTACCAGTTATCTAGGAGGATGACGATGACTACTCTCGCCGAAGATCGCCGTGAGGAATTCAAGAAGAACATCGCAGAGTTGAAGCTGGACAAGAAGCAGGCAGGCGGCGACGCGGCGACGCGCATCGCGGGCCTGGTGCTCATGGTCGTCGGTGTGGTCGGCGCCTTCGTCGTCTACATCTCTTCGCTGACGCTCTCGGACCTGCGGGATCTGGTGTCGTACCAGATCCTCACCGTGGTTTTCCTCGCCCTGACAGTGGTCGGTGCCGCACTCTTCCTGGCCGCATCGGTGGCAAAGGTGCTGCGGCTGTGGTTGGTTCGTCAACTGCTCGAGGGCCAGGCCCAGACAGATCAGATCTCTCAGGCGCTGAGCACGCGCAACTGATCTCTGCGAAGAACCGACAGATGCCCGCCACGAAAGTCGTGGCGGGCATCTGTCACTGCTCGGCTACAGCTGTGTCTCGGCTACAGCGGTGTCTCGACTACGCGGACGGTGGCCGGGAATCGCGTCGGATGGGATGGTCCTCCGGGATCTGCACCATCACGATCGGTGTCCCGTCCGGGTCGGCGATCCACATCTCGTGTAGACCCCACGGTTCCTGTCTTGCCTCGCGCGCGATCTTGACCCCGGCGAGAACCAGTTCGGTCTGAACGGCAGTGAGGTCCCGGACCTGCAGCCAGATCGCGCCGCGAAAGCCGCCCTCGCCGGTGCCGCCGTGCGCAGCGACTTCGATCAGACCTTGGCCGGCGAAGAAGACTGTGCCGCCGGGATATTCACGAGCGATCGCCAGACCGAGGGTGTCTCGGTAGAAGCTCAGCGTTCGTTCGTACTCGCTCGGGCGCAATATCGTCCGACTGCTCAGAATCTCCACGTCCGACCTCCCTCTCGCACCTACTGTGTCAGAAATACCAGGGATATGGTGACCAGTCGGGATCACGCTTTTCGAGGAACGAGTCACGACCCTCGACGGCCTCGTCGGTCATGTACGCCAAACGTGTTGCCTCACCGGCGAACAGCTGCTGGCCGACCAACCCGTCGTCCTGCAGGTTGAACGCGTACTTGAGCATCCGCTGTGCCTGCGGCGACTTGCCGTTGATCTTGCCGGCCCAGTCGATCGCGACGTTTTCGAGTTCAGCGTGGTCGACAACCTTGTTGACCGCGCCCATCTGATGCATTTCCTCGGCGGTGTACGTCTCACCCAGGAAGAAGATCTCGCGAGCGAACTTCTGGCCCACCATCTTTGCCAGATAGGCGCTGCCGTAGCCGCCGTCGAAGCTTCCGACGTCGGCGTCGGTCTGCTTGAACCGTGCGTGCTCGCGGCTGGCGAGCGTCAGGTCGCACACCACGTGCAGGCTGTGGCCGCCGCCCGCAGCCCAGCCGTTGACCAGGCAGATCACGACCTTCGGCATGAAGCGGATCAAGCGCTGGACCTCGAGGATGTGCAGGCGCCCGGCGCGTGCTTTGTCGACGGTGTCCGCCGTTTCACCTTCGGCGTACTGGTAGCCGCTGCGACCACGGATGCGCTGGTCTCCGCCGGAGCAGAACGCCCAACCGCCGTCCTTCTCGCTCGGTCCGTTGCCGGTCAGGAGCACCGCTCCCACGTCGGAGGTCATCCGGGCGTGATCGAGCGCGCGGTACAACTCGTCGACGGTGTGCGGGCGGAACGCATTACGCACTTCCGGTCGGTCGAAGGCGACGCGAACGGTGCCTTGGCTGACATGCCGGTGGTAGGTGATGTCGGTGAGGTTCTCGAATCCGGGGACAGGGCGCCAGAGCTGCGGGTTGAAGGTCACCTGAGCCACGATAGAGGCACGGCTCGCGCGTCTAACGGATACCTGAGGTAGAACACGTTCCCGGGCGCGCTAACGTGCAGGTCATGAGCGAACAAACCGCAGACGGCACGGAGATCGTCACAGACGGTGAGAAGCGGGGCGGATTTCCACGGTTCCGGCACACTCCCGCAGGTCCGGACTTCGGCCGCTTCGTCGAAGCGATGCGCAGGTTGCAGGACCTTGCCGTCTCGACCAATGTTCCCGACGACGTACTCGCAGACATCGCTACGCAAGCCGAAGAGCTTGCCGATCGGTTGACTCCGTACGAGGTCCCGGAAGGCAAGTCGCCCGCGGGCTCGAACATCCAACTGCCCGGACGCGGCAGCCTCCTCATGCTCCCGTGGATGGTCGAGAAGTTCGACACCGAAGGAGTCCGCAGTACCGGCGTCTTCCGCCGCTACCACCTGGGCGGCAACGGCGCCGCTCACGGCGGTGTCCTGCCCTTGCTGTTCGACGACGTCTTCGGGATGACGGTCCACGCGGGTGGCCGTCCGATCTCCCGCACCGGCTACCTCCACATCAATTACCGCGCGATCACTCCGCTCAATCAACAACTGGTGATCGAGGGGCAGGTGGATCGGGTCGAGGGTCGCAAGACTTTTGTCAGCGCGCGCCTGACCGATCTCGACGGCAAGCTCCTCGCCGACGGTGAGGCGCTCATGATCGAACTGCTTCCGGGACAGCCCTGACATGTTCCCCTCGTTCGACGATCTGATCGCGGACGCCGTGGTTCTCGCGCTGCCGATGCGAGTTCGCTTTCGCGGCATCACGACTCGTGAGGCCCTGCTCGTTCGCGGCCCGGCCGGGTGGGGAGAATTCGCCCCGTTCGTCGAGTACGACGACGAAGAGGCGTCGCAGTGGCTGCTCGCGGGTATCGAAGCGGCGTGGCTGGGTCCGCCGCCTGCGCTTCGTGACGCAGTTCCCGTCAACGCGACCGTGCCGGCGATCGACGCGTCTGCCGTTCCGGAATTGCTGGAGCGCTTCCCCGGGGCCCGGACCGCCAAGGTCAAGGTCGCCGAGAAGGGACAGTCGCTGGCGCAGGACGTCGCCCGGGTGAACGAGGTGCGTCGGCACATCCCGAACGTACGCGTCGACGCCAACGGCGGGTGGAGCGTGGACGAGGCGATCACGGCCTTGCGAGCGATCACCGATGACGGTGAACTCGAATACGCCGAGCAGCCGTGTGCAAGCGTCGAGGAACTGGTCAGGGTCCGCGCCGCGGGGACCGGTGTGCGGATTGCTGCCGACGAGAGCATTCGCCGTGCCGAGGACCCGCTGCGCGTCGTACGAGCGGGGGGAGCGGACGTGGCCGTCGTGAAGGTGCCGCCGCTGGGCGGAATGCGTGCTGTGGTGGCGCTGTCGGCGCAGCTGGCGGACTACGGGGTGCCGGTGGTGGTCTCGAGTGCTCTGGACACGGCTGTGGGGATGTCCGCAGGACTGGCGGCCGCGGCAGCGTTGCCTTCGCTTCCGTTTGCCTGCGGTCTCGGTACAGGCGGCCTGTTCGTCCGGGATGTCGCGGTCACCGGAGCAGCCGTCGACGGGGCTTTATCCGTTGGTGCCGTCGAGCCTGATCCGGTTCTGCTCGAGACGCTGGCCGCGCCCGCAGACCGGCGCGACTGGTGGTTGGAGAGGGCCAGGCGCTGCCATCGGATACTCGGCAGTAGAGACCAGCCGAATTTCGTATAGTCTCGGGCGCGACCTGATGAACATCAGTGAAGAATGAAGGGATCGAAAGTGGTTGCAGCTCTGAACGAAACCCTGCTCGAGGAATCACGGGTTCCCGCGGTCGTCGCGGACGTGCAGACCTTGATCGACGCAGAGGTTTCGGATAAGTCGGGGGCCTCAGGGCTGGCTCTCAAGGGTGGCTACGGCGCGGTCAAGAAGGTGAGCCCGTCCATCGTGCCGGACGCCGTCACCGCGCTTCTGCCGGCTTTCGTGGCAAAGCTCGAGCCGTACTGGCAGGAATTCTCGGCTTCCGGTGAAGGTAGCTTCGCCGATTTCATCAGCGCCCGCGGCGACGCGGTTGCCGATTCCCTCCTCGAGGTGACGGACGAGCGTATCGAGGGCAGCGACAAGGCCGTCGTCAAGTCGATGTACTCGAAGCTGCGCGGTTCGGCGAAGAAGCATGTGACTGCAGCTCTGCCGCGTCTGGGCGATGTGATCCAGAAGCACGCTGCATAAGCGAACGTAAAACGACGAGTGGCCCGGGAGTTTCTCCCGGGCCACTCGTCGTGTTCGGTGCGTTTGTCAGTGAGCCGAATGTCCGTGGCGCCAGAAGCCGGTGAAGGTGATGTCGGTTTTGGCGAACTTCCGGTCGTTCACGAGGTGCCGACGCAGCCCGGTGGTGAGTGCCTGTTCGCCGGCGACAAAGGTGTACGACGGCCCCTCGGGCAGTTCGGCGGCGCGGGCGGTCTCGAGGGTCAGAACACCCGGCGTCGCGTGTTCGTCCTCGCGAACGAGCCAATGCACGTTGACGTTCGCCAACTCCGGAATGTCTTGCTTGTCTTCGATGTTCGGAATCTCGACGAAGACCTCGGCACGCAGGTCTGCGGGCGCGGATTCCAGAATGCCGATGATCGCGGGAAGTGCACTCTCGTCGCCGACGAGCAGTTGCCACTTGGCCTCGGGTGTGGGGTTGTAGATGCAGCCTTCGTCCAAGAGGGCGACCTCGTCGCCGGCCGACGCGGTGTCCGCCCACGCGGATGCCGGGCCGATGTCGCCGTGATAAGCGAAGTCGATGTCGATCTCCGTGGTCTCGCCGAAGAGACCGGATCCGGCGGCACGGTAGGCGCGAATCGTGTAGTTGCGCACGACGGGTCGCGTGTCCTTGGACATCAACAGGTACTGCGCATACCAGAGATTGCTGGCCGCGCTCGGCAACCGGAGTTCACTCTGGCCGACCTGCGGGATGAACATGCGGAACCACTGATCGGCACCCATCGGAGCGATGGTGGACAGCTCTTCGCCGGCAATGGTCACCCGGATGAAGCTGGGGCTGATTCGTTTGTTCGCCACGACCCGCGCCGACACGATGCTGCGTGAGGCCGGTTTCACGAACTTGGCGCGCTTGGCCATGACTGGTTGCTCCCTGATTAACTGTTACTCGTACCTAATCAGGTAACCCTAACCTGATTTACGGTCGCTGTGGAGTGGTGGGTCTGTCCTTTTCGACGACTTCGGGAGGAAGACCCCACTGCGCTCGGCCAAGTCGGCTCATCGGTGCGATTGCCGCGAAGTCCGGTAGGCCGTCGTCGGCGACAGCCTCGGGACGTACCGCGACCGCGACCACATTTCCCATCACGACAAATGAATTACCGACCTCGATCACCTGGTGGAGCGTGCATTCGATGGCGATCGGGGAGTCGGCGACCCGGACGGGGCGAACCCGCTCGCTCGGCTCGCTACGGATGTTCAACTCGAGAAACTCGTCGGCCTCGGCGTCGTAGAAGGCGGAACTCTGGTTCACCACGTCGGCAAGCCTGGCAGTCGCCAGGTTGATCACGAATTCGCCGGTCGCTTCGATGTTGCGCAGACTGTCCTTGCGTCCGACCGACGTGAACTGCACGATCGGCGGCGCCGAACTTGCCACGGTGAAAAAGCTGTACGGAGCCAGATTGCCGACGCCGTCCGCCGACAGGGTGGACACCCAGGCAATCGGCCGGGGGACCACCGAAGCGGTGAGTAACTGATAGAACCGACGGGGTTCGAGATCGGCTGGATCGAAGAGTGTGCGCACCCACACATAATGCCGCTGTCCCCGCCCCTGGGCATGCTTGCGCCCGAACATCTGACACTCTTGAAGGCGTGAATCCGTCCACTGCACAAGCCACTGCCGTCGTCGACGAACTGGTTCGTGGTGGCGTGCGTGAAGTCGTGCTGTGTCCAGGCTCTCGCAACGCGCCCCTCGCATTTGCCCTCCAGGCCGCCGATCTCGACGGCCGGTTGCGTCTGCACATGCGGATCGACGAGCGGACAGCAGGCTTTCTGGCACTCGGACTGGCAATCGCCGGGAAACGACCGGTCCCCATCGTGATGACTTCCGGGACCGCCGTCGCGAATCTCGGACCCGCTGTCCTCGAGGCCAACTACGCGCGAGTGCCGCTGGTGGTCCTGAGCGCCAACCGGCCGTACGAGATGCTCGGCACCGGCGCCAACCAGACCGTCGAGCAACTCGGGCTCTTCGGCAGTCAAGTCCGGGCCACCATCAGCCTGGGCCTGGCGGAGGACGATTCGACGCAGAACAGCCAGTGGCGCTCGGCGGTATGCCGGGTCCTCGCCGCTGCCCGCGGAACCCGATCCGGAAATGCGGGTCCGGTGCATTTCGACATACCACTTCGTGAGCCGCTGGTGCCGGACGTGCACGTGCAGGGACCGGTCCCGGAGGGCCGTCCCGGCGGTGCGGCCTGGACCACCACCCAGAACGCGACGCTCGATGTTCCGGTCGATCTGGACCTCACCGCAGATACGGTGGTCATTTCCGGACACGGCAGCGCACTTCGGCCTGAGCTGGCCGGCCTGCCGACCGTGGCCGAGCCGACGGCTCCGATGCACGGGATCGCACTGCATCCACTCGCGCTCTCGCAACTCAAGCCCAAGCAGGCGATCATCACCGGCCGCCCGACGTTGCATCGTCAGGTCTCGAAGGTGCTGGCCGACCCAGGCGTCGACGTCTACGCGCTGACTACCGGGCCGCGCTGGCCGGACGTATCCGGCAACGTACTCGCCACCGGAACCAGAGCAGTGGTCACCGGGACTCCCGATCCCGCCTGGATCGCTCGATGTGCCGCGCTGACCGAACACGCCGAAACTGCCGTCCGCAAGCAACTCGACGCCCACCCCAAGGCCACCGGCCTGCACGTGGCTGCTGCTGTGATGGATGCTCTCGCGGACGGCGACCAGCTTCTGCTCGGCGCATCCAACCCTGTTCGCGACGCGGCACTCGTGAGCTATCCCAAGCCCGCCGTGCGGGTGCTGTCGAATCGTGGCGTCGCAGGTATCGACGGCACCGTCTCGGCGGCGGTCGGCGCCGCGTTGGCGTACGACGGCGGCCGGACCGTCGCTCTCATGGGCGACCTGACATTCCTGCACGACGCGTCCGGGCTGCTGATCGGGACCGGTGAGCCGAGGCCGAGCGATCTCACCATCGTCGTCGCCAACGACGACGGCGGCGGCATCTTCGAGCTCCTCGAACAAGGCGACCCGCAGTACGCCGGAGTCTTCGAGCGAGTCTTCGGAACTCCGCACGGCATGGACCTGGCCGCGCTCTGTGCGGCGTACCGCGTGCCACACGCAGCGGTCACCGTCGACGCCCTGGCCACGACGCTGGCGCAACCGGCCAACGGCATCCGTGTTCTCGAAGTCGCGACAGATCGTAGTGGTCTGCGCGAACTCCACGCTTCCGTGCGGGCACAGCTGTGACGCAAACGGTTCTGCGTCGCTTCCGCATCGGAGTGCTGGTGGTTGCCGTCGGCATTTCGGTGCTCGCGGTCATCCTCGTTCTCGGTGCCTGGCGCAACGATCGGACCATCGAATCGAACATGGGCACAGCAACCGCCGAGGTGCTCTCGGCGGGATCGCTTCGGTCGGCGATCAGCTTCGTGACACCGGACGGCGCGAATCACAACCCTGAACTCGGCGTGCTCTACCCCACCAATCTGACTGTGGGACAACGTATCGAGGTGGAGTACTACAAGACGGAGCCCGACCTGGTCAGGGTAGCCGGACGCAACGCGACCGTGGCGCTGATCCCGGCCGGATCCGTGATCGTCGTGACGTGGCTTCTGGCTGGACCGTCGATCTGGTACCTGCGCAAGCGGGAAGCGGGGGCTCCGCGATCGGCGCCGGTCGCCTCGAGTTAGTTCGCGCTTCGCCCGAACTTCACACGAACATGACGTGGACTTTTCCTGGCCCTGTCACCGTTCTCGGTGTGAGAGTAGCCATCGTTGCGGAGTCATTCCTGCCCAACATGAACGGCGTCACCAACTCGGTACTACGCGTGCTCGAACACCTCGATCGCACTGGCCACGACGCCATGGTCATTGCGCCGGACACCGTCGGATCCGACACCTCTGCCGCCACCGAACACGAAGGCGTTCAGGTGGTTCGGGTGCCCGCCGTCATGGTGCCCAAAGTCAGTTCACTCCCCGTCGGCCTGCCACAACCACGTCTGACGACGGCCGTGCGGACCTTCGCGCCCGACGTCGTACATCTGGCGTCACCGTTCCTGCTCGGTGCCGGGGGAGTTGCCGTCGCCAAACGCCTCGGAATCCCCACCGTCGCGGTTTACCAAACCGATGTCGCCGGATTTGCCGAAAGCTACGGGCTCGGCGTCACCAGCCGCGCCGCGTGGGCGTGGACCCGTCGAATCCACAAGAGCTGCAACAGGACCCTCGCGCCCTCCACGTCGGCAGTCGACGCCCTCGAAGAGCACGGCATTCCGCGTGTCCACCGGTGGGCCCGCGGCGTCGACGCACAACGATTCGCGCCTTCGCGTCGTAGCTCGGTGTTGCGGCAGTCCTGGATCGGCGACAGCGACCGCTTGGTGGTCGGCTTCGTCGGCCGCCTCGCGCCCGAAAAGCACGTCGAACGATTGGCGGCCCTGGCCGGCGATCCCAGTGTGCAGATCGTCGTCGTCGGAGACGGCCCGGACCGCGAGAACCTACGACGACTGATGCCGGACGCGATCTTCACCGGACAACTGGGCGGTGCCGCGCTGGCCGACGCCTATGCGAGCCTGGACGTATTCGTTCACCCCGGCGAGCACGAGACCTTCTGCCAGGCGGTTCAGGAAGCCCTCGCGAGCGGTGTGCCCGTCGTCGGACCGGACGCCGGTGGCCCGCGTGACCTGATCTCGCATTGCCGCAACGGCTACCTCCTGCCGACGGACAGGTTCACCGAACTCCTGCCAAGCGCCGTGGACGCACTTCGTCAGCGTGATCTGCGGGTGCAGTTCGGCTCCGCGGCGAGGCGCTCGGTGCTGCACCGGACCTGGCCGGCAATCTGCGAAGAGTTGCTCCGTCACTACGAGGACGTGCAGGGCCTCGGGCGGCGAACGGGTGCCAGAGCAGCCTGAACGCCCTCGCTGCCCGAGGGTTGGTAGCGTTTCGGGTGTGGCCACTACACACGGAACCCGAGCAACTCTCGAGAAGCAACCGCACGAAGTAGCGTCGATGTTCGACGACGTCGCGGAGCGATACGACCTCACCAACACCGTGCTGTCCTTCGGCCAGGACAAGGGTTGGCGCAAGGCCACCCGCGAAGCCCTCGACCTCAAGCCGGGCGAGAAGGTGCTCGACCTCGCCGCCGGAACCGGAGTCTCGACCGTCGAACTGGGGCGCTCCGGTGCCTGGTGCGTCGCCACCGACTTCTCCAAGGGAATGCTCAAGGCCGGAATCTCGCGCAAAGTTCCGATGGTCGCAGGTGACGCGATGTACCTGCCCTATGCCGACAACGTGTTCGACGCCGCGACGATTTCCTTCGGCCTGCGCAACGTCTCCGACTTCGAAGCCGGACTGCGCGAGATCGCCCGCGTTACCAAGCCGGGCGGCCGCCTCGTCGTCAGTGAGTTCTCGACGCCCGTCTTCGGGCCCTTCCGCACGGTCTACATGGAGTACCTCATGAAGGCGCTCCCGCAGGTCGCACGCACCGTCAGCAGCAACCCCGACGCCTACGTCTACCTCGCCGAATCGATCCGTGCCTGGCCGACCCAGGAAGAGCTGGCACGGAAGATCGAGGCTGCCGGGTGGAAGAACGTCAAGTGGCGCAACCTCACCGGCGGCATCGTGGCGCTGCATTACGCCACTGCCTGAACTGCTGTGCGCCTTTATCAACCCCCGGCGGTTAATAAAGGCGCACAGCACTTGCTCAACCGAACAGCGGTCGGGAGTCGATCTTTCTCGACGCGGCCCCCGACGCGCGCCAGGCCTTTGCCGTCAGATCGGCGTCGGCGTCGGTGACGAGGTTCCCCATCACCCGAACGGCGACCGTCATCAGTGCCCGTGAGCGCATCGCAATCGGACCCGACGCGGGCAGGAACTGCGGAACCGTCAGCAGGCCTGCGAGCCGGCGCGCGACCGAGAACGCCTGCCCGTAATGCTCCCGAAGCACGGTCGGCCACAGCTCCGTCAGATCGTCGGTGCCGAGCTGTTCGACCACCAGACGTCCGCCTTCGAGGCCGTAGTCGATGCCCTCACCGTTGAGCGGGTTCACGCACGCTGCGGCGTCGCCGATCACGGCCCAGTTGCGTCCGGCGATGTTGGAAACTGCTCCACCCATGGGTAGCAAAGCCGAAGCGACGGAATGTATTTCGCTGCTCCACTGCCACTCGCTTCGGCGCTGATCGGTGTAGAGGTCCAGCAAGGGTCGCAGGGCACCTGGTGCCGGGCGCTTGGACGTCGCCAGTGTCCCGACGCCGATGTTCACCTCGCCGGTACCGAGCGGGAAGATCCAGCCGTACCCCGCCTGCAACGTGCCCTCCGCGTCCCGCAGTTCCAGATGCGAGGTGATCCACGGATCGGCGCTGCGCGGCGTCGCGACGTAAGCGCGTGCCGCGACGCCGTACGCGGTGTCCCGGTGCCACTGCCGTCCCAGCTTCTTGCCGAGCGTCGAGCGAACGCCGTCGGCGATGATCAGCGTCCGGCAACGAAGAGTGCTGCGTCCCGAGGGGCCGGCGAGTACGACGGCGGCTACTCGATCACCGTCGAGTTCGACGTCGACGGCCTTGGTGCCCTCGACCATGACCGCGCCCGATTCGACGGCGCACCGGCGAATGGCGTCGTCGAGTTCGGTGCGGGGGATGGCGCTGCCGATCGGCGGGAACGACGTCCCTGGCCACTCGAGTTCGAGTTCTTGTCCGAAGCCGGACAACCGTAGTCCCTTGTTCGTCGTGTGTGACCGAACCCACTCGCCGAGGCCGAGGAGATCCAGTTCGGCTACGGCGCGCGGAGTGAGTCCATCACCACAAGTCTTGTCTCGCGGGAACACGGCAGCGTCCACCAGCACGACGTCTCGGCCGCTGCGGGCGGCCCATGCCGCGGCCGAAGAACCCGCGGGACCTGCGCCGATGACCACAATGTCGGTTTCGGTCGGAAGCGTATCGACGACGGGGGACTGCTCTTCTACGGACACACTCACATCTTCCCAGGCTCGCGATCGCCACCGTGGCGAGGCCGTCCCGAGTGCGAACCGCTAGGTTCACTACCGTGGGAACCGAGCCGTCACTGACGACAGGAATGGGTACTGACATCGTGAGCACCGAAAAGACTGCTGCCGACGCAACCGCATCGAGCACCGTCGTTGCAGGCATCGACCTGGGCGACGAACAGCTCGCCGCAGTAGTGCGTGGTGGACTCTCCGATGTCGAGGAGTTGTTGGTCAGCGAGCTGTCCGACGGAGAAGACTTCCTCACCGAGGCCGCGCTGCATCTCGCGCGAGCTGGTGGAAAGCGCTTCCGTCCGTTGTTCACGATTCTGACCGCGCAACTCGGACCGGTGCCGAACGATCCGTCGATCATCACCGCAGCGACCGTCACCGAACTCGTTCACCTGGCGACGCTCTATCACGACGACGTCATGGACGAGGCGTCCATGCGGCGCGGAGCACCCAGCGCCAATGCCCGCTGGGGAAACAGCGTGGCGATCCTGGCCGGGGACTATCTGTTCGCGCACGCATCACGACTGGTGTCGACGCTCGGACCCGAGGCCGTTCGGATCATCGCCGAAACATTCGCCGAACTGGTCACCGGCCAGATGCGCGAGACGATCGGTGTCAAGAAGGAGCAGGATCCGGTCGAGCACTACCTCAAGGTCGTGTGGGAGAAGACCGGTTCGCTGATCGCTGCTTCGGGACGCTTCGGCGGCACCTTCTCCGGCGCCGACGCAGCTCACATCGAGCGCCTCGAGCGCCTGGGTGATGCCGTCGGCACCGCGTTCCAGATCTCCGACGACATCATCGACATCTCGTCCGTCTCGGCACAGTCCGGCAAGACTCCGGGCACCGACCTGCGCGAGGGTGTCCACACCCTGCCCGTCCTGTACGCGTTCCGCGAAGAAGGGGCCGACGCAGATCGCCTGCGGGAGCTTCTCGCGGGCCCGGTTACCGAAGATGCCCTGGTGGAAGAGGCCCTCGAACTGCTCGAGCGTTCGCCGGGCATGGTCAAGGCGAAGGCAAAGCTCGGCGAGTATGCCGTCGCGGCGAAAGCTCAGTTGGCTGAGCTCCCGCAGGGACCGGCCAACGAAGCGCTCGTGCGTCTCGTCGATTACACGATCGAACGAGTCGGCTGACACACCTGGGGTGAAACCCTGACGACCCTGGGTGGGAACCCTGATGACCCTGTCCTTCGTTGACTGAACAGAACCGGTGCATACGCCGGGAGTTCGGGTGAGCCTTCGGCTCCAGCGAGGCAAGAGGTGAGCAGTTTGCACGGCTACGCGAACGGTGCGAAGACATTCGGGTTGTTGGTGGGGATGTCAGCGCTGATCGTCTTCATCGGTTCGCTGTTCAACAGCCCGTTCCTTCTGTGGGGATCCGTTCTGTTTGCCGTCGGCATGAATGCCTACGTGTACTTCAACAGCGACAAGTTGGCGCTTCGATCGATGCGCGCCCAGCCCATCACCGAGGTCGAGGCACCGGCGATCTACCGGATCGTGCGCGAACTCGCCACGACGGCGCACCAACCGATGCCCAGGCTGTACATCAGCCCCACGAACGCCCCGAACGCGTTTGCCACCGGTCGTAGCCCTCGGCACGCCGCGGTGTGCGTGACCAGCGGCATCATGCAGATCCTGAACGAACGCGAACTGCGCGCCGTACTCGGGCACGAACTCTCTCACGTCTACAACCGGGACATTTTGATCTCGTCCGTGGCCGGCGCGATGGCCAGCGTCATCTCGGGCCTGGCGAACTTCGCGATGTACGCGAGCATCTTCGGTGGCCGAGGGAACGGGCAGGGAAGCAATCCGATCGCGCTGCTGCTCGTCTCCCTACTGGGACCGATCGCGGCAACCGTGGTCAAGCTGGCCGTCTCGCGCTCTCGCGAGTACCAGGCGGATCAATCGGGAGCCGAGCTCACCGGTGACCCGCTGGCGTTGGCGTCGGCGCTGCGCAAGCTCGAGTCGGGCGTGGCAGCCGCGCCGTTGCCGCCTGAGCCCAAGCTCGCGGCGCAGTCACACCTGATGATCGCCAACCCCTTCAGAGCGGGGGATAAGGTGAGCAAGCTGTTCTCGACGCATCCGCCCATGGCGGATCGTATCGAGCGTTTGGAGAAGATGGCGGGGATGTAGGGGCCTTCGGCCCCTGTGAGCCTTTCTGGTCGTCGGAACTACCAAAAAGGCGCACAGGGGCGCAGCCCCTACTACCGGTAGTTCACGAACTGCAGGGCGATCCCGAAGTCCTCACCCTTGAGCAGGGAGATGACGCCCTGGAGGTCGTCGCGCTTCTTGCTGCTCACACGAAGTTCCTCACCCTGGATCTGCGCCTTGACGCCCTTGGGGCCCTCGTCGCGAATCTTCTTGGTGATCTTCTTCGCGTTCTCGCTGCTGATGCCCTGGACCAAGGTTCCGGACAGCTTGTAGATCTTTCCGGACTGCGCCGGCTCGCCGGCATCGAATGCCTTCAGCGAGATGTCACGACGGATCAACTTCTCCTTGAACACGTCGAGGGCGGCCAGCAGTCGCTCCTCGGTGTCGGCGTTCAACGTGATCGTCTCTTCACCAGACCACTCGATCGACGCTCCCGTGTTTCGGAAGTCGAAACGCGTGGTCAACTCCTTGGCAGCCTGATGCAGGGCGTTGTCCACCTCTTGACGGTCAACCTTGCTCACCACGTCGAAGGACGAATCAGCCACTTCACACTCCCGCTTTCCGGTAGTTCACGAACATCGAGTTCCGCCCACCTTCCATACCGGTGGACACCTCGACGTTATCGGGTCGGCACCGCCCGTTACCACCCGGTTTGCAAAATGGGGGTGTGTTCGTTGTATTCTTCTCACCGCACCGAGGAAGCCGTTTTCGGCCGCCGCACGTCGCGATATACTTGCGAATGCGCCGGATCGAAGCCTGGTGCAAGCACGGCAGATTGCCCGAGCGGCCAATGGGAGCGGACTGTAAATCCGTCGGCTTATGCCTACGTAGGTTCGAATCCTACATCTGCCACACCAAGTCAGCCCCGATTCTCTTCGCGAGAGTCGGGGCTGACTTTTTTGTGCGTGTACCGAGGTCGAGCGCGCGTTGGCGACGCAGGCGCCGGCTTCGGCTCGGGGGTGTCGGGGGCTCAGGGGCCTCGGGATGGGCACCGGGGGATGGTTTCAGGGGGAGTGCAGGGTCGAGCTGGTTCCCGCAAAGCCCTCGCCAGCGGCCCCGATCGGTGCAACAATGGGCTCCGGCACCATTTTTGCCCCGATGACCAGCGGATTTGGTGCTGGCGCTCGTTCGTGTGTAATCTTTCGGAGGCTTCAAGAGAGCGGCAACGCACTCCTGAGCCACGCCCCCTTAGCTCAGTCGGTAGAGCGTTTCCATGGTAAGGAAAAGGTCAACGGTTCGATTCCGTTAGGGGGCTCGCTGGATTGTGGTGCCGTGCTTTCCGCGCGACACTCGACACCGAGGCGGTGTAGCTCAGTTGGTAGAGCAAACGACTCATAATCGTTGCGTCGCCGGTTCAAGTCCGGTCACCGCTACACAATATGCATGATCCACCCTGATTGCTCGTAATCAGATACACCCGAAAGAAGGCATCCCGTGGCCTCCTCGACCGACGTTCGGCCCAAGATCACCTTGGCCTGCGAGGTATGCAAGCACCGCAACTACATCACCAAGAAGAATCGGCGCAACGACCCCGATCGCCTGGAGCTCAAGAAGTTCTGCCCCAACTGCGGAACCCACCAGTCGCATCGCGAGTCGAAGTAGTAAGTCCTTAACAGGACGACGATTTTCGCGGAAGACCCTCTCTGGGCCTGCGTCTTCGGGTCCTAGCAAGAAGAGAGTCTCACCGCGTGACAGATTTGCAAGAGAACCAGGCAGCGGCCGAGGTCCCTACGGACCCGGCCGCTCATGCCGTCCAGATGGTCGGTCACCACTACCGTGTCGAAGACTTCTACGAGGTCGGACGCGAGAAGGTGCGCGAGTTCGCTCGCGCCGTCCAGGACGCCCATCCCGCGCACTACGACGAGTCGGCAGCCAAGGGCCTCGGATATGACGGCCTGATCGCTCCCATCACGTTCGTCGCCATCGTGGGTGCCATTGCTCAGCGACGTCTGTTCGAAGAGATCGTCACAGGCTACGACCTGAGTCAGATTCTTCAGACCGATCAGCGCTTGGTGCTGCACAAGCCCATGCAGGTCGGTGACCGACTCTTCTGCGACGTCTTCCTGGATTCGTTCAGGCAGGCCGCAGGTAGCGACATCATCGTGACCAAGAACATCATCACCGATCAGAACGACGAAGCAGTCGTCACCACGTGGACGACGCTTGTTGCTCGAACGGGTGGGGAAGTGGACGAGAACATCGCCCACGCAGTCAAGGACGTGATGATGCATGTCGCTTCGTAAATTTTCCGACGTGAGTGTCGGCGAACTTCTCCCCGAGAAGTCCGTCACCCTGACGCGTGGAAACCTCGCCAACTACGCGGGTGTTTCGGGAGATCCCAATCCGATTCACTTCAGTGACGAGGTCGCACGACTTGCCGGCTTGCCGGACGTCGTCGCGCACGGCATGCTCTCCATGGGCATCGGTGCCGGCTACGTCACCGAATGGCTGGGAGATCCGGGCGCAGTGACCGAGTACAACGTACGGTTCACGAGCCCGGTGATCGTGGCAGCCGACAAGGCTGCCGAGATCGAGTTCACCGCCAAGGTGAAGTCGGTCGACGAAGAAAGCAAGACCGCAGTACTGGCAATTGTGGCCAAGTCCGAAGGTAAGAAGATCTTCGGTCGTGCCACTGCCACGGTCCGTCTAGCCTGATCGCAGGGCGGATTGTGTTTGTTCCGGGGCTTTGAAGTACACTGAGATTTCTGGGATTCCTCAGCGCTGCGCGCTGCCCTGAATGTTGCAAGACATTCACCTCGGGTAGCGCGTATGTTGTGTGAT
>NZ_CAURKP010000019.1:0-54701 GCF_963525155.1 uncultured Rhodococcus sp. | reverse complement strand
CTTGGCGGTCGGTGTTCTTTGGTCCAAACCTACCTCCCCGGTAATCACCCCTGGGGCTCGGTCTTGGTACCCGTACAAAAAATCCCGCCCCACGGGGGCTATGCCCCTAGCGAAGCCGGCGGGGTGAACCGCGGGCCGTACTGCGCAGCGAGTTCCTTTGCGCGAGCGACGAAGCCAGCCGTGCCGCCCTCGTAACCGACGATGAACTGGTGAACGCCACCGGTCCAGGCCGGGAATCCGATGCCCATGATGGAGCCGATGTTGGCGTCCGCCGTGGTGATCAGGACGTTCTCGTCGAAGCACTTCTGCGTCTCGATCGCCTCGATGAACAGCATGCGGTCGATGAGGTCCTGGATCGGGGCGTCGGAGGTTCCGGAGTTGAAGTTCTCGCGGAGTCCGGACCACAGGCCGGTGCGCTTGCCCTCGGCGTAATCGTAGAAGCCGGCTCCACCGAGCTTGCCCTTACGATCGAACTTCTCGACGAGGGTGTTGATGACCTCGCCGGCCGGATCTGCCGGCAGTTCCTTGCCTTCGGCCTTGGCGGCGTCGGCAGATTCCTTGCGGATCTTCTGCATGAGGGTGAGGTTGAGCTCATCCGAAAGCTGAAGCGGCGCAGCCGGGTAACCGGCCTGCATACCGGCCTGCTCGATGGTGGCAGGCTCGACGCCCTCGGCGAGCATGCCGATGGCCTCGTTGATGAAGGTTCCGATGACACGCGAGGTGAAGAAGCCACGCGAGTCGTTGACCACGATCGGCGTCTTGCGGATCGCCTGGACGTAGTCGAACACGCGAGCCAGAGTCTCGTCGGAGGTCTTCTCACCGCGGATGATCTCCACCAGCGGCATCTTGTCGACGGGCGAGAAGAAGTGGATGCCGATGAAGTCTTCCTGACGCTTCACGCCGGTGGCGAGACCCGTGATGGGCAGCGTCGAGGTGTTCGAGCCCAGCAGTGCCTTGGGATCGACGATGTCCTCGATCTCCTGGAACACCTTGTGCTTGAGTTCCTGGCTCTCGAAGACTGCTTCGATGACGAAGTCGACGCCGGCGAAATCTGCCGGGTCAGCCGTCGGGGTGATCTTGGCGAGGAGTGCGTCGGACTTCTCCTGTGTGGTCTTGCCGCGCGAGAGTGCCTTGGCCTCAATGCCTTCGGCGTACGCCTTGCCCTTGTTTGCAGCCTCGATGCTGACGTCCTTGAGGACGACGTCGAAGCCGGCCTTCGCGGAGACGTACGCGATGCCCGCGCCCATCATGCCCGCGCCGAGGACGCCGACCTTCTTGATGGTGGACTTCTCGATGCCTGCCGGACGTGAACCGCCGCCGTTGATCGACTGCAGGTCGAAGAAGAACGCCTGGATCATGTTCTTCGCGACGCGGCCGGTCACCAGCGAGGTGAAGTAGCGAGCCTCGATGAGCAGCGCGTTGTCGATGTCGACCTGCGAGCCTTCGACGGCTGCGGCCATGATGGCGCGCGGAGCCGGCATCGGAGCGCCCTTGAGCTGCTTACGCAGGTTCGCGGGGAACGCCGGAAGGTTGGCAGCGAATGCCGGAGTGGACGGAGTTCCGCCAGGGATCTTGTAGCCCTTGACATCCCACGGCTGAACGCCGCCTTCGGGGTTGGCCTTGATCCATGCCTTCGCAGCCGGAACCAGTTCTTCTACCGAGCCGACAACCTCGTCGATGAGGCCGACTTCCTTGGCCTGAACGGGTCCACGCTGCTGCCCCTGGAGCAGGACGCCCATGAGCGCGTTCTGCAGGCCGAGCATCCGCACGGTGCGCACGACGCCGCCGCCGCCGGGCAGCAGGCCGAGGGTGACCTCGGGCAGGCCGATCTTGACGCCCTTGACGTCTGCCGCGATGCGGTGGTGGGTCGCGAGAGCGATCTCGAGGCCGCCGCCGAGTGCCGCGCCGTTGATGGCGGCGACGACCGGCTTGCCGAGAGTTTCGAGACGACGCAGGTCTGCCTTGATCTCGACGCTGTGGTTGTAGATCTCCTCGGCCTGCTCAGGGCCGACCTTGATCATGTTCTTGAGGTCGCCACCGGCGAAGAAGGTCTTCTTGCCGGAAGTGATGACGGCACCGGTGATGGAGTCCTTCTCGGCGACCAGACGGTCGACGGTGGCCTTCATCGACGCGATGTACGCGTCGTTCATGGTGTTTGCGCCCTGGTTGGGATCGTTGATGGTGAGCACGACGATGCCGTCGGCGTCCTGGTCCCAGTTGATGATGTTCTGATCAGTCACTTTGCTTGACTCCTGGTAAGCCTCGTTGGAAGGACGGACGCCGCGTCAGACGCGCTCGATGATGGTGGCAACGCCCATACCGCCGCCGATGCACAGGGTGATGAGGGCGCGCTTGCCGCCACGACGCTCGAGCTCGTCGACCATCGTTCCGGTGATCATCGCGCCGGTTGCACCGAGGGGGTGGCCCATGGCGATAGCGCCGCCGTTGACGTTGAGCTTCTCGTCCGGGATGTTCAGGTCCTTCTGGAACTTCAGGACGACGGAAGCGAATGCCTCGTTGATCTCGAAGAGGTCGATGTCGTCGACCGTCAGGCCGGCAGCTGCCAGAACCTTCTTCGACGCCGGCGTCGGGCCGGTGAGCATGATGGTGGAGTCGGCGCCGCTGGTGGCGGTGGCGACGACGCGAGCGCGCGGCGTCAGACCCATGTCCTTGCCGGCCTGCTCACTACCGACGAGCACGAGGGCAGCGCCGTCGACGATTCCCGAGCTGTTGCCGCCGTGGTGAACGTGGTTGATCTTCTCGACCCAGTGGTACTTCTGCAGCGACACGGCGTCGAATCCGCCGATTTCACCGATCACACCGAACGCGGAAGCCAGGCCGGCAAGGTTCTCTGCCGTGGTGCCCGGACGCATGTGCTCGTCGTTGTCGAGGATGGTGATGCCGTTGATGTCCTTGACCGGCACTACCGACTTGGCGAAGTATCCGCCGGTCCACGCCTTGGCGGCGAGGTCCTGCGAGCGCACGGCGTATGCGTCGACGTCGTCACGCGAGAAGCCCTCGATGGTGGCGATGAGGTCTGCGCCGACGCCCTGCGGCACGAAGTAGTTGTCGTAGTTGGTGGCGGGGTCGAGTGCCCACGGTCCACCGTCGGATCCCATCGGAACGCGGGACATCGACTCGACGCCACCGGCGATCACCAGTTCGTCCCAGCCGGACCGAACCTTCTGAGCAGCCATGTTCACGGCCTCGAGGCCGGAAGCGCAAAAACGGTTGAGCTGAACGCCACCGACGGTGTCGGGCAGTCCCGCATCGTTGACTGCAACGCGGGCGATGTCCATTCCCTGATCGCCAACGGGGGTGACGACGCCCAGGATGAGGTCGGAGATCCGATCCTCGTCGAGGTCGGGAAAGCGCACGCGCAGTTCCTGGATCAGACCCGTGACCAGCGAGATCGGCTTGACCGAGTGCAACGACCCGGTCTTCTTGCCGCGGCCTCGCGGGGTACGGATGGCTTCATAAATGAATGCCTCTGTGGTCACTGTGAGGTGTTCCTTCCGTGTAATTCGTCGAACCGGTCTGCAGATCGTCCGCGCCGCCTTCGGTGGTGGCGCATGGCCGAGGTACAGACCTCAGCCCTTTCACTGTAGAACGTGTTCCAAATTCATGGGAAGGACCGAAGCGATCCTGCTAGGTGACCGAGGTGATCAGGTGCGCGAACGCCTGCCCGCTTCGGTTCATTTCGGGTGCGCCCCCAGAAGCACTCACGGCACGATGCGATACGGCAACATCATGTCGTGATCTTCGTGATCGAGTAGATGGCAATGCCACACGTATCCCTGGAGTCGACCAGAATCAGCCATATCGTGGCGCCCACCGCCCGTCATCCCACCGCCCGTCATCCCACCGCTCGGAAGACGATCGAACATCGCGTCGGGATCGAAACCCAGCTCATCCGCAGTGGGGAATCGCACGATGATCCGGGTGACAGTGCCGCCGTCCACCCTGACGGTGTCCTTCATCCCCGCTTCCCACGGCGCCGGCGCGATCATCGGCCCCGCCTCGAACCCGTCGGGCGACGGAGTCCACTTGTTGCCGATCACCGGCTGCGGATGGCGGATCAAGTACTCCAGCGTCCGCATCGGTGTCCTGCCGAGAATCCGGAAATTCACCAGGTGCAGGTGTATCGGATGCGGGTCCGGCGTGGTGTTGACGATGTTCCACTGCTCGACGGTGCCTTGCCGCGGCCTCTCGACGTCCGTGGTGCTGAACGTCAGGTTGTTCAGCGTCATCTGAGCCGGTGGATTCCGCAGTTCCAGTTGCTGGCTCACCGTCACCGTGCGAATTACCGTCGGCTGCTCCCACGGGGCGAGAACGTCACGTTGTCGGCGCCCACCGCGCAGTTGCGACGGAACACCACCGGTGAATCCGCGCCTGGAGTCGCCGCGGAACCGGCAGAACAGCGGCATAGTCACTTCACCGATGACAGCGGCGGGCAGCGGGGGCGCCTCGTCGTTGCGAAGCTCCACCGTCGAACCCTCCGACAGTCCGGTGAAATCGACGAGGAGGTCGTACCGCTCCCCCGGTGCGCAGCGGAAGGCATTGACCGCGACGGGCGCGTCGAGCATTCCGGCGTCGTTGCCGATGACCCAGAACGTCATCATGTTCGAGAAGTGAAGATTCCACACACTTGCCGACGACGCATTGACGATGCGGAGGCGGTAAAGGCCCCGAGCCACGGACAGTTCCGGCCACACCTTGCCGTTGACCAAGCCGACGTCGCCCACCGCGCCGCCTTCCCACGATCCTTCCGGGATCAAGATGGTGGATCGGCCGTTCTGGGCGCCTGTCGGGGTGAATATCTTCTCCTGCAGGATCAACGGGATCTCGAATTCCTCGGCCGGCAACCCCAACGGATTTCCCAGTTCGCCGGTGTCGAATTCATCCCTGATCAGATAGTTGCCGATCAGACCGGCATAGACGTTGAGCCGGGTGATGCCCATCGCATGATCGTGATACCAGAGGTGGGCGGCTTCCTGACCGTGCGAAAAGTGATGCATCGCAGCCTGTCCCGGCATCACCAGCAGCTCCGGATGGCCGTCGCTCTCAGGTGAAGTGACTCCCCCGTGCAAGTGCAACGACGTCGGCGGGTTAGCGCGAAAGTCTGCCTGCATTCCGTGCAGCGTCATATCCATGTCCGCTGCCAACGGATGTCCGGTCAGATCGTTCTCGAACGTCAACATGATCGGCTCGCCGGAATGCGCCTCGACGGTGGGGCCCAGATAACCGCCACCGATCTCTCCGCTGCGGTACGACAGTGCTGGGGACGAGGGAAAATCCCGATGAAAGGCATGTTGCCCCACTTGCGCTGTCAGTGTGATCTCGTTTCCGGAAAGCGTTGACAACGACGGTAGTTCGTCACAAAACGGCTCGAACTCCGGCGAATGAAAAATCAACGGAGACTCGATATCCACGCTCCCGGTTGGAACAGCACTTGCCTTTGTACCCAATGCAACAGCCGCTGTGCCGACTACCGACCCTTTCAGAACCGATCTTCTGGAAACCCCGATACCCATACATACCCCTCCCCATCGAAACGGGTTGCGTTCTCCGGCAAGGAAAACGCAACCCGTCTCTCCACTTCGATCTCGGAAAATCCCCCGTCTACTTTCCGTCGATCGCCTCCAGCACCGAATCGATCAGCGACTGTGGAAGTTTCGACGGCGGAGAGATTTCCAGTTCTCCCGGAGCGCCCGGCATCGTCCAGACAGTTCTGTGCCGAGCGATCGCGAGCTTCTCCCGTGATCCGTCCTCATTGACCTTGAAGTACTCGAACTCGAGGTCGATCCCCCTCTCGTAGAGGGCAGACAAGGACATCGTGACCAGGACGTCGTCGAACGGCATGACCTCGCGCAGATGCTCAACCCTGGTGTGCACACAACGAAGTTCCCCGAGAGCGCCTCTGGCCGCCATGGCCTCACGCTGAGAACGGACCAGGAACTTGTCCCGAACCCTCGACTGCCAGATGTAATAGTTGCCGAAGTAGATGTTGCCCACGACGTTTCCGTCCTGCAACGTCGTCGAGAACACCTCGGATTCGAGCAGGTACGGATTGCGCGGCACCATCGGAGCCGAGCGGATCACGGAACCACGATCGACGTTCTTCGGTTCGGTGGGAACAGCGATGTTCTTCGTCCCCGTCGGAATCGTCATCGGCTCGATGAAATCGTGGAAGTACTGCGGCATCGGCCGTGCCGCCACCACACCGTGGGAGAGGATTTCCACCCACGTCGTCTGCATCGCACTCCACCCGATGTGAGTGCACGTCTCGCCGTCGACCCGGCACCATTCGACATGCAGATTGGTGGTTGCCCGATCCGGACCGGTGAGCTCGGTGATCCAGATCGTCCCCTCGACAATGTCGTCGGTGTACAGGTTCGCATCGATGAACACCTCGGAGTTGTTGGTCACCATGCCCCAACGACCCGTCGCCATGTCCTCCACGATCTGCTTCGAGATCGGTCCGGTTCCCCTCTCTCGCAAAGCGCCCAACCACAGCGCGAAGCTCGCGAACCCCACTGATCCACCGACGTTGCACGCGTCCCGGAACCCGACGGGGAACCGGATCGACACCGCCGGATAGCCGCTCCGGGCCACCACATGCACGTCGGAGCCGTAGGCCATCGGATCGAACTGCGCGAGAGACTTCGCCGACAACGGGCCGGAGTCGAACTGCGGTGCCGGGTCCTGCGCCGGTTCCTCCGCATCCTCCTCATGAGTCACAAACGCGAGAATCCGCTCCTCGTTGTCCGTCAACAGAGCTGGAAAAGTCAGAACCACCACGCTTCCCTCTGCGCCGCCGCGGAAGGTTACTGCGTCGTCCTCCCTGGCGCCCATCGCCAGAGAAACCGACATCTGCCCCGTGGCCTTTCGGATCGCCTCGGCCGCCGCCCACAGCCTGGTTCCCGCACGATCGAGTGATTCGCCGCCCGCGATCAACTCGTCCAGCAGCGGAATCCGCGCCGAACCCAGAAGCGCCTTCCACTGCATGACGGTTCGGGCGCGAATCGGTTCGATGTCACACCCCTGAGGCCAGTCGCCGGCCGAACTGAGTGACTTATTGCCGTCGTGCGAGAGCGAGACATCCACAGAGGGTGGAATATCACCGACGACGACGGGCTTTCCGGTTTCCTGCCATTCGATGGCAAAGGCATTACTCATTTGATCACCACATCCTCATCGAGATGAATGTTCACGGCCGCCTCGGCGATCGGTTTCTCCTGCTCGTGACGTTCCGACTTGGTCAACTCGTGAATCCCCGGGGTATGCGCGACCACAACCCGCGGGCTCTTCACTCCCAACGCCCGGCTGTGTTGCGCGAGCTTGTCGAGAATGATCTGTGCGTCGCGCGCAGTCGGATCCGCGATTTCCTCAGCCGTAGGACGGCTTTCGTCGTGGGAGAGAATCTGGGAGCGATATCCCTCGAGCTGCATCACTACTCGGCCGTCCTTCACCACCGCCACGTCGGCTTGCATGTCGGTCTCTGTCTGCACCTTGTCGTAGGCGTACGCGGTGAACGAACGAGCCTCGAATCGTCCGTCGTACATGTCGATTCGCGCAATGTTGACCGGAAGGCAGATCTCCCGCGGAACCATGATCTGGCCCGATTGGAGCAGGGAATCGAGGAAGTAGGGATCACCGAGGAGGTGCTGCCTACGGTCGGCTCGCGAAATAGCGCTGAAGAGGATGTGCTCGGAATCGAGGCTCGAGATCTCTTCGAGTCGGCGGAAATCTCCCTCCTGGAACAGCAACCACGAGTAGAGATCGTCCAACGGATCGATGTCGAGCACCGGTCGCGGCAACTCCTTCTCGAACTCCGGCAGTGTTTCGTCCAGCCCGAAGATGAAGTCGGCCGAGAAATGGGGCCGTCCGTACCCGGTCCGTTCGGTGCCGATCGTGACATGCACCCGCGTTCCTGCAGCATCACGATCCTGCTCCACGACGCTTGCCTTGATCTCGACTCTGGTGCCCTCGACCGTGTCGACGACGATCGGTCGATCCAGCTTGATGTCGTCGATGCGGACGCGGCCCAGAGTCACGCGTCCGGTGACATAGGCCGCCGCCTGCGACATCGCCTCGAGTCCGAACACCGTCGGAAGCAGCGCCGATCCTTTCCAGACATGGTCGAGGACAAAAGGATCTGCCGAGGTGGACAACGTCGTCCGGGTAACCAGTTCTACCTGCGGCTCGAAGGTCACCACTTGGTCGATGTACCGCGACACCGCCGGCAGAGCCGGTGCTGCCGGCGCCCAGGTGTCCAGACCGCCGAGTCGACTGGTCACGACGATACGACTCGCCTCGGGTCCGCTGTCGACCAGGCGAAGGAAATGATCCACTCCCGCAGCCGTGGAAATCGGCATGACACCCATCTTCGCGAGGTGGTTGACACTGCCCATGCGGGCGCCCATTCCGGTCTCTCCCCACACGCTGTACGCGAGCGAGAACGTCCGAGTCTTCGGGTGCCCGGCGGCATACCGCATCACCATTTCGTCGAGAAGCTCGTTTCCGTATGCATACCAGCTGTTTCCGGGCATACCTGTGAATCCGATGATGGAGGAGAAGCCCACGAACAGCTTCAAGTCGCGATCAGCGAGCGCTTCGACGAAGTTGGCTGCGCCCAGGACCTTAGGTGCAACCTCCTTGAAAGCCGCAGCGCTGTCGACTCTCTCGAACCGCCGCGGAACATTCGCCCCCGCACCGTGGACAAACCCGGTGATCGGCCCAACCTCGACCTCGATCTGGGCGACGACGCCGGCCACCGCCGCAGCATCCGTGACGTTGCAGCGATAGTAGTGAGCGCTCAAACCGGCAGACGTGAAGTCCGCAAGAGTGGAAGCGATTTCGTCACCCGCTTGTCGCTGAGAGCTTCCGATCAGCACTAGTTCGGCGCCTGTCTTTCGGCCGAGAGCCAGAGCGCATTGCGCCATGATGCCTTTCGCGCCACCGGTCACGACCACTACATCCGAACTTCCCAACCCGCTCTCGCGGACGGTGTAGTCGCTCGAGGCGAGAACCCGCGGTTGCAGTGCCGTGCGTCCCATCTCGGTGTCGTAAGTCGCGAAAACATAGGATGCAACCGAATCCAACTCGGAGACGACGGTGGTTGCCACCACCGCGTCCGCAGTCGAGCCGTCGAATCCTATGACGCGGACATCCAGTTCGGGGCGCTCGTGATGCACCGAAGCGGCAAAAGCCGCCGCACTCGGTACCGGCGCCGGATTGCCCAACTCGACATCGGTGAACTGAATCACTGCCAATGTGGTTCGTGCGCCTGCACTTTGCTGTGCCGGAACCATCTTGTGCATGTGTTCGATCCCACTGCGCAAGCCGATTTCGGTGACGGAATCATCGGTCATGCGTGGCATTACGGCAACCACGTGCTGCGCATTCGCAGGAGCGCCGTCGGAGAATGTGCGAATGTCGACCTGAGCACCACGCCCTCGTAGTTCGGATTCCAACCTTCCGACCAAACCGGCGTCGTCACCGATGACGACAAACGTCGTGTCCGTGAGGTCTCGGACTCCGTGCAACGCTGTCTCGCTCCGAACCTTTTCCAGGGTGTAATCGCGAACCCAGGTGAAGCTGTCGGCTGATATACCCTTTGCCTTCACCGGCAGCGCCCGCGCAACCGGCTGCTGCTGCCCCGACTTCTCTTTCGCGGATCGATCGAGCACTTCGATCAGTTCACCCAGGCTGACGTTGACGAGTTCGGCCGGATCCAGATCACCCTGAACACCCAATCGCGTTGCCACAGTTGCTATCGCATCGGCAGCCTTGATCGAGTCCATGTTCAGGTCGTCGAGCAGGTGGAGATCCACATCGAGAGACTCCACCGGAAATCCGGTGTCCTCCGCGATTACCTCGAGCAGTATTCGCGACACGTCCGACTGCACCGAACTCGCTGCTGGAACGGCAGAACCGGGATTCGTTGATGCCGCAAGGATCAGCGATGCTGCTTCTCCGATCGTGGCATTGGCCAACTCGGCAGGGTCGAGGTCGACAACCTCGAACTGATGCGCAACCTTCGAAATAGCCTCTGCCGCACTGATCGAGTCGAGATTCAGATCATCGAGCAGACGCAGATCCGTCGTGATCGACTCGGCGGGGAATCCCGTCGTATCGGCGAGGATCCTGATCAGCTCACTTTCCACGGACCCAGCGCCCGCGTCAGCCGGCTCTTCGACTACCGGAGCCGAAACCGGCGAAGGAGCTTTCGCTGCTACGGATTCGTGGCCGTTGGTGACTGCCCGCGAAGTCGGAGCAGATGGAGAAGACGGAGAAGACGGAGAAGTCGCTCCACTGCCTACATCAGCACGAATGACGTCGACGAGGAAGGTCCCGCGTCGACTCAGGTAATCGGCCAGCGCCGCAGCCGGATCCCCGCCGGACGTACCAAGTGCGAGCGGTTCGGGAGCAGAGGTAACCGTCAGCTTCGCCTCGGCCAGGTTCTCGATGAACACCTTCTGATCGGCAGGAACGAATTCGCGCACGAACCGGCCGTCGAAAAGTTCGTTCCATCGGACCTGAGCGCCATGTACGTACATCGCGGCCAGCGCGACGTTGAAGTCCTCGTCGCGTCCGGACTTGGACGCAACGGGGAAGCAGCGCACGCCGTCGGTCCCATTGATCGCCTTGGTGAGCCCGGTCAGCACACGGCCGGGTCCGACCTCGACGAGCAGGTCCACGTCCTGCGAGATTTCACTTACCGTCTTGACCCAGTCGACCGGTGAGACAACCTGTTTGGTGACCAATTCGCGAAGTGCCAGTGGCGTCTGTACGCGTTTCCCTTCGACGCAGGAATACACGGGGCAAGTCAGCGAATCGACTTGCTCGTCAACGGGCGCAGTGGACTTCAGCTCCCGCTCGGCCTCGTTCATCATCTCGGAGTGGAAAGCATTCGACACGGCAAGCGCCTGAGCCGACACTCCGCGCGTCTTCGCGATGGCAACCACATCGTCGACCGCGTCTTTGGTGCCCGAAACCACGGTCTGTGTAGGCGTATTCAGATTCGCGACGGTCGCGTAACCCTTTGTTTCCGCGATGATCGCCTCAGCCGTCGATCGGTCGCAGGTCAGGCTCGCCATCGCGCCGTTTCCACCACCACTGACAGCCATGGCCGCACCCTTCGCCGCAGCCAAGGTGATCAGCGTCTTCTGGTCGTAAGCTCCTGCCGCGTAGAGCGCGGTCAACTCGCCGAGACTGTGGCCGGCGACAGCACTGGGTGTGACACCCAATCGGCGGAGGTACTCGAACCAGAGCAGCGAAGCCAAAGCGACGGCAGGCTGGGTGAACTGCGTCTGGGCGAGATCCCGCTTCCACTTCGCCAATTCTGCAGCGTCAGCGCTCTTGACCGGGTTCCGCAGAATTCGAGGCGTGATCGCCTCCGCTCCAACTCCCTCCAACCAGCCGTCCGCCTCGGTCGCCAGTTCGCGTGCCCACTCGAAGCGCTCGATCAGCACGCGCGCCATCTCGAGTTGTTGGGATCCCTGTCCAGGGAACAGGAATCCGATGTCGTGGTGGACGGCGTTCGAGATCGAGATCTCGTTGCTCACGACCTTCACCTGGCCGGATGCAGGAGCGGAGTTCTCGCAGATCACGGCAAGCTGACGCATGCGTTCGGCCAACTGCCCGGGACGTCCGGCCACCACTGCGGCACGGAAGGGCGCGGTCGGCGAGATCACTCGCGAGAGTTTCGCCGAAAAGTCCAGCAGCTCGGCAACACTCAACGGAACCGCCAGATCTGCAACATCCCGCGCTCGGGTCGCCAAGTCCACCGCGGAATCTGCAGAGAGTACAAATACCTCGGTGTCCTGGTACGACGCCATCATCGTGCGGACGTCTCGCGAAGGTGTCAGCTTGCTGGACGGTGCATCAGCCGATTCAATGGCGACGTGGCAGTTGATACCGCCGAAACCCATGGCTTGCGCACCAGCACGCATCTTCTCAGACGGATCTCTGATCTCACCGTTGACGAGCGGAAAGAGTGCCGGCGCTTCGGTTCCGAACGCCGGGTTCGGGTCGGTGCAACCGGCGAGCGGCGGAAGGATTCGTTGATTGACGGCCATGGTCGCCTTGATCAGCGCAAGGATGCCCGACGCCGCCTTCGTGTGCCCGATCAACGACTTCAGTGACGTCATGCCGATGCTACGAGCCTCGACGGGCCCGTCCGTCTGAGCGGCCTGCTGGACGCCGGCCAGTTCGACGGGGTCTCCGACGGGAGTACCAGTTCCGTGTCCTTCGACGAAGGCAACCTCGCTGGCCGCGAATCCCGCTCGCGAGTATGCGCGACGGATCATCTCGGCCTGAGTTTCGGCGCGGGGCTTGGTGATTCCACCCTTGCCATCGGTGGAGATGCCCCAGCCGCGAATCGTCGCGTACACGTAGTCGCCGTCCGCCCTGGCGTCCTCGAGTCGTTTCAAGGCCACGAATCCGCAACCTTCACCCGGGATGAATCCGCTTCGGCTTGCGTCGTACACGTTCATGTCGCCGCGTGTCAGTGCACCCAAACGGGCGAATCCCACCAGTTCCAAAGGATCCAGGCTGACGTCGACTCCACCCGCCAAGACGAAGTCGGCCGCGCCGGACGCCAGCTTTTCGGCTGCAGTCGCCACCGCGAGCATTCCGGACGCGCACGCACCGTCCACGACGTACCCGCCGCCGTTGAAGTCGAGATAATTGCAGATCCGGCCGGCAATCGTATTCGACAACATGCCGGCGAGAGTGTCTTCACTCGGCTCCACCAATGGGCCCTTGTAGACCTCTTCCATCGTCTCGGCGAGAGCATCGGCGACGGAACTGTCCAACTGGCGCGCTTCGGCTGCCACAGCGAGTGCGCGCTTGACGTAAGGCCAACGCAAACGCATCGACCACATCCGGGATTCTTCACCGGTGAGGGAGTTGCCGACGATTGCTGCGCTGCGTCCAGTGGGTACCGATCCTCGGCTGTAGCCCGCGTCCGTCAAAGCCCCGAGTGCTGTTTCCAGAGCCAACCAGTGTGTGAGATCTGTCGACTTGAAGGTCCGCTCCGGTATCCGGCGACCGACCCAGTCGAATTCGAAACCATCCATGAACGCGCCGCGATCGGCGTATGTCTTGTCGACGTCGTCAGGGCTCGCGCTCCAGTAGTCGTCGAGGGACATCCGTGACTCCGGAAACTTTCGGAATTGCATCCGACGCGCGAGGACGTTCTCCCAAAATCCTTGCAGATCATGTGCACCGGGGGACCACATGCTCATCCCGACTATCGCAATCGCAGGATTAGTTGAATCTTCAGTCATCTTACACTTCCTATTTTCGCGCGCATCCACGGGAGACTCAATCGACCGAAGACTAACCACGCCCTCATCGGTGTGTAAAACGCAGTTTCACCTCAAGGCATAAACAAATAACAAAGGTCGTTCGGCGCAATGAACGTGTTTCAGCAATTTGACAGCAATCGGTAGTTAGCTGTCACTCGGAGTTACTTATTTGCTTCGCAACCGGTCAAGCTCCTGCTTGAACATCCGTACCGGATCCCGGTTTCACGGCCGCCATTTACTCGAGATCGGCAAATATTCAGTTCAATATGCACCGAAATGCCGCAATGCCGAATATGTGGCCAATTCGCCGAATGTCCCAAATTGGTCGATCCCCGCAAAACAAACATCCGACAACTATCAATCTGAACATTCGTGACACACCGAAATTTAACAGCAGCACTCGAATGCCCATCAGACAACGAGAACTTCCAGATATTCTTCGGCGACCATCGTCCGAATCGACGTTTCGTTACACCGGAACTGAGCGAACGAATGTGCCAGCAAACCAGCCACATACAAATCAGCTTGCGAGGCCGAGCCGGTGCGCTTTCGACACGCGCGCGCACAAAGGGAACGGCACTTATAACAATTCGATCACACAGTGGTGCAGCTGGATTCCGACAGCTGTTTCACGCACACGGACCGAGACGGCAACTCAGCTTTCGAGGCGGCGAGCTCCGAGGACGTCCTTGAGGAGTTCCTTTGCAACATCCTCGGGATCACGTCTGGCAGTCGGATCAGCGGGCTCAGCCGCCTCCGCAAACATCTCGTCCTCGTCCTCCGGCGTTGCAGGCGGAGGAGTTGCCTCGTAGTCGACCTCAGGAGCAGGGGCCGGTCCAGGGTCTTCCGGATAGTCGGGGGCCTCGGGCGGCGGAATGTCGTCCGAATCTCCGCGCTGGGGCTGCGGGGCCTTGGGCTGCTGCGCTGCGCGCTCCTGGCTGGGGCGCGAGAAGCGGGGCGCAGCGGCAGGGCGGCTCGGAGCTTCCGTCGCCTTGGTTGCGCTCGATACTGTCGGCGCTGTAGGCGCACCTTCTTGATACTCGACTTGCCAAGTGCCACCGAACATTTCGGCAAGGACCTCGCAAATGACCGCCGCGTTGTGCGGTTGCGTCACACGAGCACCCAGGACCGGTGAGCCGTGAGCGATGACAACGACATGTCCACGCACGTCGTGAACCGTCGCAGCGGACAGCATGGCCGGAAGAACCTTGTTTCGTTCACCGACCTTGTTGCGCAAGGTGTTCCACGATTCACGGAGAGTCTCGACTGTGGGGCCTGCCGAGACCGGCGCAGCTTCGGCAACCGCCGGCTCGTCGAACTCGGGCTCGGGCTCGTAGTCGGGTTCCGGCTCGGCAAGCCCGATCAGCTCTTCCGCTTCGACAGGAGCAGTAACCGGTGGTTCAACCACAGGAGCTTCAACTATTGGAGCTTCGGCAACCGGAGCTTCAACCACCGGAGCTTCGGCAACCGGCGGTTCCACGATCTCGACAGTGGGAGGTTCTACGACAGGAGCTTCGACAACCGGCGGCGCCGCCGGAGCAGGCGCGGCTGGTTCCGGCCGTGCCTCAGGCTCGGCCTTGCGTTGAGAGGGCCGTTGGAACTTGGAAGCAATCTCCGGTTCGAGCGGCGGCACGGTCGGTGCCGGCGTTGCTGCCGCGCGAGGGGCAGCCGCGACTCCGGCAGCCGGAATACCTTGTTCCAGGCGCTCCAGCCGCTGCAATACAGCTGACTCGGTGTCCGAGGCCGACGGCAGCAGCATTCGCGCGCACATCACTTCGAGCAGCAGCCGCGGCGCCGTCGCCCCACGCATTTCGCTGAGTCCGGCATGGACAGTTTCGGCGAAGCGGGTGAGCGTGGCCGGGCCGACTCGTTGAATCTGCTCACGCATCGTGACCAGCTCCGCTTCCGGAGCGTCGACCAATCCTCGTTCGCTGGCGTCGGAAACAGCCTGCATCAAGATGAGATCACGCAGGCGCTCGAGAAGATCGAGCGCGAATCGGCGTGGATCGTGACCGGCGTCCATCACGCGATCGACAGTGCCGAACAACGCGGCCCCGTCACTGGCAGACAGGGCGTCTACTGCTTCGTCGATGAGCGCGACGTCGGTGACTCCGAGAAGAGAGAGCGCGCGCGGATACGTGACACCTTCTTCTCCTGCGCCCGCGAGCAGCTGATCGAGGACACTCAACGAGTCACGAGGGGAACCGCCGCCGGCCTTGATGACCAGTGGATACACCGCAGGCTCGACCGGTACGCCCTCCTGGGCGCAGATCTTTTCCAGGAGTCCGCGCATGGTCGACGGCGCCAACAGGCGGAACGGGTAATGGTGTGTACGCGAACGGATGGTCGGGAGAACCTTTTCCGGTTCCGTCGTCGCAAAGATGAAGATGAGGTGTTCCGGCGGCTCTTCGACGATTTTGAGCAGCGCATTGAAACCCGCCGCCGTCACCATGTGTGCCTCGTCGATGATGAAGACGCGGTAGCGAGATGCGGCGGGTGCGTGGAACGCCTTGTCTCGGAGTTCTCGGGTGTCGTCGACGCCACCGTGACTTGCGGCGTCGAGTTCCGTCACATCCAGGTTGCCTGTGCCGCCCGGGCCCAGCGAAACGCACGAGTCGCACACGTTGCACGGCGTCGACGTCGGTCCCTGCTCACAGTTCAGCGAACGCGCCAGGATTCGCGCCGACGACGTCTTTCCGCAGCCGCGCGGGCCGGAAAACAGGTAGGCATGGTTGATGCGTCCGGTGTCGAGGGCCGTGCTGAGCGGTGCGGTGACATGCTCCTGCCCCACCACCTCGGCGAAGGACGCGGGTCGATACTTCCGGTACAGGGCCACGCGCAAAGACTACCGGCGACCCACGACAGGTGGTCCGGTGCGGGTGCAACGCCGACTTCTCCCGAAACATGTTCGCAACACAATCGCAGTGCGGAGGAAACCGCACGCACTCATCGTGGGTTCCGTGCACGCGGGCTGGTCCGCGTGCGTGAGGAGAAAACTGTGCCCGCCACCATCGATGCCGGAGCGACTGCCTGGTTGCTCGTCAGTACTGCACTCGTACTTCTGATGACGCCAGGACTCGCACTGTTCTACGGCGGCATGGTCCGCTCGACGGGCGTACTCAACATGATCATGATGAGTTTCGTCTCGATCGCACTCGTCACGGTTGCGTGGTTGTTCGTGGGCTACAGCCTCGTGTTCGGCGACGATCACGGTGGCATCATCGGCGGACTCGAGCACATCGGCATGGCGGGCATCGACCCGTCGACGGTGCACGGGAATGTCCCGGAAGTGTTGTTCGCAACCTTCCAATTGACGTTCGCAATTCTTACTGCAGCGCTCATCAGTGGTGCGATCGCCGACCGCGCGAAGTTCTCCGCCTGGATGATCTTCGTCCCCATCTGGTCCTTGCTCGTCTATGTCCCCGTCGCTCACTGGGTGTGGAATCCGCAGGGATGGCTCGCCCAGATGGGCGCACTCGACTACGCCGGTGGCCTCGTGGTCGAAATCGTGTCCGGAGCGTCGGGTCTGGCATTGGCACTGGTCCTCGGCCAGCGGATGGGTTTCAAGGCCGAGTCGATGCGTCCGCACAATCTGCCGTTCGTCCTGCTCGGCGTAGGCCTGCTCTGGTTCGGTTGGTTCGGATTCAACGCCGGCTCGGCCCTTGCGGCCGACGGTATGGCCTCGCAGATCTTCCTCAACACACTCGTCGCCGGTTGCACCGGACTACTCGGCTGGCTGTTCGTCGAGCAGAATCGTGACGGACACCCCACGACGTTCGGCGCAGCTTCGGGCGTCGTCGCCGGTCTGGTCGCGATCACCCCGTCGTGCGGAACGGTGAACATGTTCGGTGCGCTCGTCATCGGTCTGATCGCCGGCATCGTCTGCTCGTACGCCGTGGGATGGAAGCACAAGCTCGGCTACGACGACTCCCTCGACGTCGTCGGCGTGCACCTCGTCGGTGGAATCGTCGGCTCGTTGCTGATCGGACTCCTCGCGACGGCCGTGATGACGGGCGGTCCGGAAGGTTTGTTCTTCGGCGGTGGATTCGCGCAGTTGGGCAAGCAGTTCGTCGGCGTCGTCGTGGTCGCGCTCTATGCCTTCGGTGTGACCTACGGTCTCGGGAAGCTCATCGACAAGACCTTCGGGTTCCGCATTTCGCGTGAAGACGAGGCCCGCGGAATCGACGTTGCCCTGCACGCGGAGTCGGCCTACGAGCACGGAGTCCTCGGCCACGGTCCGATCGGCGGACAGAACCCGAGCCCGTTCCTCCAGCGTCAGCGTGAGGAACGGGAGAACCGCGAGCGGGACTGACCGCCCTCACCGGTTCGCGATTTCCTCCATCAGGATCGGAACGCCGACATTGCAGGAATGAATCCCGACGACGGTGGTCAGTTTCAGCACCTCGAGAATCTCCTTCGGGGTCACTCCCATGTCGAGCGCGGCGCGAATATGGCGTCGTACGCCGGGTGCGTACATGTGTGTGCTCGCCGCATCGACGGCTATGCACAGCAACTGGATCACCTGGGGTGACAGCACCCCACTGTTCCAGGGCTGCATTGCTGTCTTCATGTACAGCTCGGTCCACTCGGGATCCAGCTCCGAAAGGCCGTCCCACAACGGATTCCAGCCACCCGAATCCTTCATGGCCTGGGTGACGGGAAATGCTTCATTTGCTCGAACGTCAGTCATCGATCTCCTCAGACCATCGAAAATGTTTGATTCAGTTCACGTTTGAGAATCTTTCCGGTTGCCGTCATCGGCAGCGACGGCACGAACTCGATGCGACGCGGATATTTGTAGGCGGCCATCTGTTCCCGCGACCATTCCACGAGATCCGATTCGGAGATCTCTTCACTCGGCTCTCGGATCACGAACGCGACAACTTCTTCGCCGAGGCTCGTGTCCGGCACCCCGACGACGGCGACGAGTGAGACGGCTGGGTGGGTGAGCAGAACCTCTTCGATTTCGCGTGGGTAGACGTTGAATCCGCCCCGCACGATCATGTCCTTCGCGCGATCGACGATGTAGTAATTTCCGTCGGTATCGACCCGTGCCAAATCCCCGGTGCGAAACCATCCGTCGCGCATGACTTCCGCCGTCGCCTCTGGTCGGTTGAAATAGCCCTTCATGACGTTGTGCCCGCGAATGGCCAACTCTCCCACTTCATCGGGGCCGGCGATCGTGTGCCAAGAGCCGTCGACAAGCCGCGCTTCGACGCCCCAGATCGGCACGCCGATCGAACCGGGCCGGGGGTCGCTCTCCGGGTCACTGAACAAGGCCAGCGGAGAGGTCTCGGACAACCCGTACCCTTCGAGGATCTGAACACCGAAGCGTTCCCTGAACTGTGTCAATATTTCCACGGGAAGCGCTGCGCCACCGGAGATCGCGCACCGCATGTTCTGTGCAACGGTCTCGATATCCACCCCGGATTTCACTACCTCGTCCAGCACGCCGAGCAGTCCCCAATACATGGTCGGGACGCCCGCGAAGACCGAGATCTTTTCGCGTTCCATGATCTCGAGTGCCGCGGTCGCATCGAAGCGCGGCATCAACACCAAGGTGGCACCGACGCAGATTCCCGCATTCATGGTCACTGTCTGGCCGAACGAGTGGAACAACGGCAAAGTCAGGAGATAACGCTCATGCATGGACGGAACGCTCTCGAACAACCGGTTGGTCGACAGTGCATTCAAGACCATGTTGCAGTGAGTGAGTTCGGCGCCCTTGGGCTTTCCGGTAGTGCCGCTGGTGTAGAGGATGACCGCGGTGTCCGTCGGTTCACGAACAACCGCGACTGCAGGCGTTTCCGTGCCGGACACGGATGCCAGTGCTTCGCCTAGAGTCTCGACTCCGAGGATCGACGACGGTGCACCCGACTCGGCGCTGATCACGATCAGGGCCGAACAGGTCTCGCTCTGCTCGAACCCGGCGATGGCGTACTCAGCGATCGGCAATTCGGGACTTCCCTCGAAACAGAAGTACAGCTTTGCTTCCGAATCAGCCAGGTGATAGGCGATTTCGCGCCCCTTGAGCAGAATGTTCAGAGGAACGACGACGCCGCCGGCCTTGAGAATGCCGTAGTAGACGATCGGGAACTCGAGAACGTTCGGGCAGGACAACGCCACCTTGTCACCTGGCTCGACACCCCGCGAGACGAGCAGATGGGCGATGCGATTCGCGTAGGCGTCGAACTGCGCATACGTCAGCCTCGCTTCCCCGAGAACCAGCGCATCCCGTTCCGGGTATCGCCGGGCCGAATCTTCCAGCAGAGCAGCAAGATCAAGCACGACTGTGTTCCTCCTGCGCCCCGGAATCCGTGGCATGAGACGAGGCGGCGTGCGACACCGACTCGAGCAGTTCCAACACCAACGATTCCGCCCGCGGCCAATACCCGTATCCGGACGCCGGATTGAGGTGTCCGACCTCACCCAGATCCAGCAACCGACTCCCCCATCCTTCAGCCAAACCCACAACTCGGCGATACCCGGCGAGCGGATCGTTCCGACTCGCCGCGACCGTGCTCGGAAAAGGCAGACGCTGACGCGGTATCGGTAGCCACCCGTGTCGGTCGAGATCTTCGAGAGACGGATAGGACTCGGGTAGAGGAAGTTCGAGATCCGCCGGCGTGACCAGAAGTGCGCCGGCAACATCTCGATGATGCGCCCTCGCCCAGTGGGCAACGGTCATAACTCCGGCGCTGTGCGCGACCAGGACCACCGGGCTGGAAACACTTGTCAACACCTCGTCCAATGCCGCAACCCTGGCATCGCGACTGAGCTTGTCGTTCTCGAGGGGAGGAACCGTCAGAACGTTGTCGAGCCTGCGCGCGAGGTGAGTCTGCCAATGATCCTCGACATGATCGCGCAGACCGGGAACTATTACTACCGTGGGTGATTCATCCATCAGGAACTCCGAACTTCTGCTACTTCAGTGGCGCCGGATATCTCGGGCCGATTCTGCAACGTCGCCAACCGCCTCATCCCGGCGGGATAGGCACGCTTGCCGGCTACCAACGCGAGGGCCGCGACGACATAGACGAAGGGCGAAAGCTGTAGAGCACCGAGAAGACCCAGGTGATCGGCGAGGATGCCGACCACGAAGGGACCGAGCGCCAGCCCGAGAAGGTTGTTGGCGACGGTGAGCGTTCCCATGGCCGACGCTCGAATCGAGTGATGGGTAAGGTTCGCGACCATCGCTGCCGTCGGCCCCGACGAACCGGCGGAGAAGAATGCACCGATACCGAGCAATACGAGTTGCGCTGTCCCCGTGCCCAATCGGAGCCCGATACTCAGCGTCACCAACGAGATGGCGCAGTAGACGATGGCGGTGGTCCATTTCCGCGCCGAATCGTCGCGGCTGAATCGATCTGTGATGAACCCGCACACCACCATCCCGCTTCCGACCAGGAGGACGAATACGGAAGCTGTGACGCCGGCTTTGTCCGGGGCCAAATCGTAGTAGCGATTGAAGAAGCTCGGCAACCACGCCAGAAGTACAGCGGCGGTGAACATCTGGAGACCACCACCGATGTAGGCGAACAACACGGCGGGATTGGTGAACAGCGAGGACACCGGCGCACGAAAACCGTCGTGTCTCACCGCTTCCCCGGCGGCATCCGGCGCGGCCTCGACGGCGTAAGCGGTGAGCTTCTTCTCGGTGACGAGGGCACGGAACAGCGCAACCAGAATCAGACCGAAGATCGCCATGGCGGCAAAAGACCACCGCCAACTGAACTGGACTGCGATGAACCCACCGATTGCCACACCGATGACCGAACCGAACGATCCACCGGCCATGAAAGCACCGGCAAGAGCTGCGTGCACGCGGGGCGCAAACACACTGAGGACCACGGCGATACCCACGCTGCCGTACGCCGCTTCACCGACACCGACCAGGAACCGGGCGCCCAACATCTGTTCGTAGGTCTGAGCGATTGCGCACAGCAACGTCGCGACACTCCACAACACCGCCATCAAGATCAAGCTCTTGACGCGGCCCCAGCGGTCCGCGAGCAGCGACAACGGGAACGTCAACAGCCCGACCATCAATGCCACCACGCTGCTCAGGGAGGCGAGGTGCGAATCGGAGAGATCCCAGTCCGCTTTCAGGATCGGGAAGACTGCACTGAGCACCTGCCTCGACATGTAGTCCGAGAGCAGAAGACCGAAAGCCAGGGCGAAAACGATCCACGGGTATAACTTTCGTCGTCCGCCGATTCCGAGCGCGGTGTCCACACGTGGCGTGGCGGGAGCTTGCAGTCCCATGACTCTCCTAGGAAGTACTCGAGGTAGACGGGGGGATTCGGGGGTACGAACCGTCGCGGTTCGTACCCCCGGAACTGTTGTACGAGAGGGTGCGAACTCAGGCGTGCTGCGTGAATCCCAGCTGGCCGATCCGGCGGTTGGGCGCGTAACCCAGCTTCGCCAACGTCTCGTCGGTGTCGGCATACGTCTCACCGATCCGGTAGATGTCCCGAGCTTCCTTCGCCGTAGCCACCTCGCGGCCCAATTCGCCTGCAATGCGCACCAACTGCTCGATCTGCTGCACCGACGTCATCTTCTCGCCCTTGCGGCCCCAGATGGTGTCCTCGTTGCCGCAGCGAGCGTGCAAGCCCATCGCGATGGCCATCGTGTTCACCGGCAGGACGCTACGCATCAGCGTTTCCAGCGTCAGGCACGCACCGTCGGGAACACGCTGGACGAAGTTCATCATGTTGTACGGGTTGGGTCCGTCGAAGCCGCCGCCGATTGCGACCCACGTGAGGTTGACCGGACCCGTGTAGATGCCGCGTCGGATCAACCGCTCCACCGTTTCGAGCTGCGGAATACTGGACAACTGGAAATGCGGCTGGATTCCGGCGGCCTGCAACCGGCGCAGGTGCTCTGCCACCCACTCCGGACCGGCGGGCACAGTCATTTCCCGATACGTATCGGCCAATTCCGGACGCTGCATCGACGTACCCGCGATGTCGTCGTCGGTCATCAGTTCCATGATGTTCATCTGGCTGGTATTGATCGCGATCGTCACCTGATCGGGAGCCGGCTCCAATTCCGCCAGCATGTGACGCACGTCGTCGGACAACCACTTCGCATCGGCACCTTCCCCCTCCGGGGCAAACGAAATCGACCCGCCGACCTGCAGAATCATCTCGGGAACGGCCTCACGCAAGCGACCGAGAAGCTCGTTGAACTTCGACAGACGCTTCGAGCCCTTGCCGTCGAGTTCACGCACGTGGATGTGGAGAACTGTGGCACCGGCGTTGAAACAGTCGACGGCTTGCTGGACGTGCTCGTCCATCGACAGAGGGAGGTCTTCTGCAAAATCGTCCGGCTCCCACTCCGGTCCGTAGGGAGCAACGGTGATGACAAGCTTGTCCTGGGTTTCGGGGAACAGTGAATCGTCGTGGAAATGCATAGCGTGACTCCGATCGAGTGAATGAATTTATCTTCGGGGCTGGGAAGAGAGATCAGAACGGTGCGTCGCCGATGATTCCGGCGCGCTCCATCTTTCGAACCGCGGGCCAGTAGTCCTGCACCGCGTAATGCTGTGTCGAACGGTTGTCCCAGATCGCGACGCTGTTTTCGGTCCAACGCCACCGAACCTGGTACTCGGGAATCTGAGCCTGGCTCGCCAGGTAAGTGAGCAGATTCCCGGCGCCGGGGGCGTAATCGATTCCATAGCGGACGTTCTCGGGCGTGTGATAGTTCACAAGGTGTGTGGCGAACGAATTGACGAAGAGAATCTTCTCGCCAGTCTCCGGATGTGTTCGTACCACGGGATGTTCGGCGTCGGGAAAGCGTTCCTTCAGCTGGTGCCGCTGTTCGATCGGCATCCGAGCGCCGAAGGTCGACTCGATACTGTGCCTGGCACGCAGATCCTTGATCTGCTCCTTGACCCGCGCCGGCAGATTCTCGTAGGCGAGTGCCATGTTCACCCAAATCGTGTCGCCGCCGACAGGAGGTGTTTCCACACAACGCAATACACATCCCATGGGCGGGTTAACGCGCCAGGTGGCGTCGCAGTGATATGCATTCTCGAAATGCTCCGGCGGGCTGTCCAGATCCTTGTAGATGCGGACGAGGCCCGGGTGGTCGGGGTCGCTGCCCAGAGCCGGATGATCCTCGAGTTCACCGAATCGCTGGGCAAGTTCTACGTGCTCGGCTTTGGAGAAGGTCTGGTCGCGAAAGAACAGAACCTTGTGTTCGAGCAGCAATGCCTTGATTTCGGCGAAGAGTGCATCATCTCGCGCGACCTCGCCGAGATCCACCCCGGACAACTCTGCCCCGATCGAACAGGTCAATTTCTCGACGCGGATCGTATTCCTCGACGAGGGAAGGTTTTCTGTCAGCGTTGCGGTGTTGGTCATGACAATTCCTCTGGGAAGTGCTGTTTCGGTTCAGACGGAGAAGACGGAGGAACCGATACTGCGACCGGACTCCATGTCGTGGTGCGCACGCACCGCATCTTCGAGGGGGTATCGCTGGTTGATCTCGATCTTGATTCGCCCGGACTCGACGTGTGAGAACAGTTCGCCCGCCAGTTCGGCACGTTCTTCGGGATCCGCGATGTAATCGGCGAGAGCCGGACGTGTGAGGAAGAGTGATCCCTTGACTGCCAACTGCATTGCCTGAATCGGCGGAGTCGGTCCGGACGCCGTTCCGAAGCACACCAGCAGCCCCCGCCTGGCAAGGCAATCGAGAGAGATGTCGAACGTGGATTGCCCGATACTGTCGTAGACAACCGGCACGCCGACGCCCCCGGTGATCTCCTTGACACGCGCGACGACGTCCTCGCGGGTGTAGATGACGACTTCATCGCACCCGTGAGCTCGGGCAACGCTCGCCTTCTCGTCGCTCGACACCGTTCCGATCACTTTGATTCCCAACAGTTTTGCCCACTGGGTGAAGATCAGTCCAACCCCGCCCGCCGCAGCATGTAGCAACACGGTGTCTCCCGCTTTCAACGGGTAGATGCGACGCAGAAGGTAGGCGGCAGTCAGTCCTCGCATGGTCATGGCGGCCGCGGTGTCGAAGGCGATGCCGTCGGGTAGCGCGATCAGGTCGGACGACGCCATGATCCGCTCGGTGGCGTACGCACCCAGCGGACTGCCGGTGTAGGTCACACGGTCCCCCACTGCAAAATCGACTACTCCCTCGCCGATCTCTTCGACCACACCGGCGCCCTCGACGCCCATCCCGGCAGGCAATTGCGCAGGATAGAGGCCACTTCGAAAGTAGGTGTCGGCGAAGTTCAACCCCACCGCTTCATGACGAACCCGAACCTCTCCGGCGCCCGGTCGTCCTACCTCGATCTCTTCCCAACGCATGACGGACGGTGTGCCGATCTCGTGGAACCGAATGGCGTTTGCCATCAATGCTCTCCAATTCTGTGGGCGGGCTCGACTCGATTACGGTCGAGCTGTATTCGTACGCAACAACTTCCAGAAGTCGGTGCTCGACTTCGTGGTCGTGCCGAACTGATGTGAACAAAACTATGTGAGATCCGGCTCACATGCTTAACTTGACGAGACACACAACACAACATTTCGGGACATCGAGTAAAGGGGGCCCTATGAAGCCACTCGCCCGCTACGCGTCACTGAACCGATACGTCGACCTGTGCCGAACAGTGGACGTGGACGCTGTGGCCCTCATGAGAAGTGTCGGCCTGAGCCCGGCAAGCCTGGCGAACCCCGACCAATGGGTACCGGCCGCCTCCATCGCATCGCTCCTGGAGCGATCGGCAGCGGAGTCCGGACACGAAGACTTCGGGCTTCTACTCGCCGGCCTGCGTCGACTGTCCAATCTCGGTCCCCTCAGCTTGGTCATCAGGGAAGAACCAGACGTCAGGAGCGCGCTCGACGTATTGATGCGATACGAGCACACGTACAACGAGTCATTACGCATTCGATTGAACGAGGTCAACGGACTCGCCACCCTGCGAATCTCGCTCGAGGTCGGCGAACCGGTCGACACCAGACAGAGCGTCGAACTCGCAGTCGGCGCGACACTGCAGATCCTGCGGAGTTTCCTGGGTTCTCGATGGCAACCGGTCAGCGTGGGATTCACGCACAATGCCCCGAAAGACACGAGCACGCATCGGCGAATCCTCGGCGAGACGGTGGAATTCGATCACGAGTTCACCGGTATCGTTTTCTTCGCCGCCGACCTGGATGCGGCTAACCAACTTTCCGACGAGTTACTCCGGCCGTACGCTCGCCAGTTCCTCGACTCACTTCCCGCATCGGAAACCTCCGACACCCTCAGCCGCACCAAGGAATTGATCGAAGTTCTGCTTCCGACCGGCCGCTGCTCTGTCGAGCAGGTGGCACGCAGTCTCGGATTCGACCGGCGGACACTGCACCGTCATCTCGCCGAATCCGGAGATACGTTCACGGCCGTTCTCAATTCGGTTCGAAGCTCCCTCGCGGAACGATTTGTCTCCAACCCTCGCTATTCATTGACCGAAGTGGCTGTGCACCTAGGGTTTTCGACGCAGGGTAGTTTCTCGCGCTGGTTTCGCACTCAGTTCTCGATGAGCCCGAGCGCGTGGCGGACTCAGCGCTCGATCAGCTGACCAGCACGACTCCGACGTAGGCGATCGTTGCCACCCACACAGTGGAAATCGCGGCCAGCACGAATGGCCGGGCGCCAACTCCACGAATGACGCTCAACCGCACCCCCAGCCCGAGTGCGAACATCGCGGCGGCCAACAGCGCCGTCTGCACCGTCTTCGCCAGCCCCAGAAGCTCATCCGGCAAGATGCCCGTGGAGCGCAAGCCCGTACAGCCGATGAACGCCACGACGAAAAACGGAACCAACGGAGGACGCTTGGTGGCGGTGCTGTCGACCATCCTGCGTTGCCGGATGCTCAGAAATGCCATGACCGGCGCCAACATCAACACGCGCGCAAGTTTCACCACGGTCGCGACACCCAACGCGGTGGCGCCGAGAGCGCTGCCGGCAGCCACCACTTGCGCCACTTCGTGGATCGACCCACCGGCCCACATGCCTGCACCGACCTCGTTCATACCGAAAGCGTTGGCCAACAGTGGGATTGTCGGAATCATCAGAGTTCCGAAGATCACCACCAACGCAACAGCGGTGAGCAACTCTTCCTCTCGCGCATTCACCACACCGTCCGCAGCAGCCACGGCGGCAGCACCACAGATCGAGAAGCCGCAGGCAATCAGAATTCTCTGCGACCAACTCAATCCGAGAAGTTTTCCGGCATACATGGTCCCGGCGATACCGAGGAACACAATCGCAACCACAACGGCGATCACTCCCCAGCCCAAACCGACGATGTCGGAGAACATCAATTGCAGCCCGAGCAGAGCGATACCCACCCGAAGTAGCCGTTTCGCCGAGAATGCCAGGCCAGGTTGGAATTTCGCCGGCAAAGAGACGGTATTCGCCAACACCGCACCCGCCACGATCGCAATAAGCAACGGACTCACGGCGGAGGTGAACTGACCGGCTATCAGCGCGACCGTGGCCCCCAAGGCGCACAACGCAACTCCGGGCACCAATGCAGCCACACTGGACCACCGTCGTACTTCTGACGAAGGGGCGACTGCGGGTTTCTCGGCCACGGACTTCACATCACGGTTCACTCATCCAGCGTCCTTGAGCCACCATCGCTCCGGTAGGGCGATTTCTACCATCACGGCATATCAAATCGATATGAACGTGAAGTTCGGTATAGCCTGTTTGCATGACCAGACGGTGGCCCGACCTCACCACTCTCGAGCTACTCATCGGCATCGATGATCACGGAAGTCTCAGTGCGGCAAGCCGTTCAGCAAACATTGCGCAGCCGAATGCCAGCCGCGCCGTCAAAGCCCTCGAGCGGCAGCTCGGGATGCCACTCATACACCGAAGGTCGACGGGGGCGACTTTGACTCCGCAGGGGACCGTCATCGTCCACTGGGCGCGCCGCGTCCTCGCCAACTCGAGGCAGCTTCTCGACGTCGCCGAAGGGATGCGGACCGAACGATCCGCGGAATTGACCGTGTGTGCCAGCATGACCGTCGCCGAACATCTGATTCCGGCCTGGCTCGGTATCTTTCGGTCACTACATCCTGGTGTCACCGTCCACCTTCAGGTTTACAACTCGACCCGCGTCCTCGAGGCTGTAGAGGTGGGAATGTGTGACCTCGGATTCGTCGAGTCACCGACCGTTCCGAAGAGCCTGTCCAGCGTCACCGTCGCGCGTGACTCGCTGGTCGTGGTCGTTCATCCGGATCATCCATGGGCGCGTCGACGAAAGCCGCTGACCGTCGCCGAACTGGCAGCGACGCCGCTGCTGGTGCGCGAGCCCGGATCGGGAACCAGAACGACTCTCGACCTGGCGTTACACGAATACGAGCGCGGTGCACCGTTGTTGGAACTGGGTAGTTCGGCCGCGATTCGAACCAGCGTGCTCGGTGGCGTCGGCCCGGCGGTACTGAGCACGCTGGCCGTCGAGGACCAGGTGAAGCAGGGAGAGCTTCGGGTCGTAGCCGTCGAAGGCTTGGAACTCGACCGATCCCTGCGCGCAGTGTGGCGCCCGCCGCGTCAGCTCGAGGGCCCCGCAGGCGACCTGATGAAAGTAGTGCGTGCCAGCGGGTCCCGGAAGTCCTGAAAGCGGCTTACTTTTTGTCGGCCTTCGCTGCTGCCTTTGCGGCCTTCTTGAACTCGCGGACCTCGAGCAAAGACTGTTCGTCGACCACGTCTGCAATCGAGCGCCTCGAACCTTCGAGCCCGTAGTCGCCGGCCGCTTGGCGCCAACCTTTCGGCTCGACGCCGATCTGTTTTCCGAGCAACGCCAGAAAGATCCGGGCCTTCTGATCCCCGTAACCGGGTAGGGCTTTGAGCCGCTTCAGTACTTCCTTGCCGTCGGGATTTCCCGAAGTCCAGATCGCCGCGGTGTCGCCGTCGTAGTTCTCGACGATGAACTGGCACATGAGCTGGATACGCTCGCCCATCGACTTGGGGAATCGGTGCACAGCCGGAGGCTCGGCACAGACGGCGATGAACTCGTCGGTGTCCATGTCGGCGATACGCCTGACGTCGATACCGCTGAGCCGATCCGCCAGCTTCTTCGGACCGAGGAAGGCCGTTTCCATCGGAACCTGTTGATCGAGAAGCATTCCGATCAACAACGCCAACGGGTCCTCGGCGAGGAGAGCATCAGCTTCGGGGTCACCGACAAGGTTCAGTTGAAGTGCCATGAGTCCGATACTGCCACGTCAGGCGGCAGTTGTGACCGGCGCCGACGCGTCCGGGGCCGGAATCTTCCACTTCTTCCAGCCGAACAGAACCAACGTCGAGACCGCGGCAAGCGTGAAGACCCAGAGGTAGACGCCGACGGTCGGAATCCGCAGATACTCGGGCGGCACGAACATGAACAGGCCCATTCCGATGAAGCGATCCGTACCCGGAATGACCGACGGGTCCCACCAGGTGTGAGACCAGTTCAAGACCGGGAGCAGGAAAACGAACGGCGCCACCCACGCCCAGCGCTTCTTCGACACCATCGCGTAGTGCGCGGCGAGGACGACCAGCGGGACGAACCACACCCAGTGATGGCCCCACGAGAACGGCGAGACAGTGGTCGCAGTCAACCCCGTCATGGTGAGGCCGAGCAATTTCTGGCCGTGCCGGTGAGCAATCCACGCGGCACCGAGTCCGAGGCATACCGCCAGCGCACTGAAGACTAGGACCAGGACCCGCGACGGCGTCGGAGTGTGAGTGAGCTGAGCGATCAGACCGGACACGGACTGGTTGCTCGGAGCATCCGTCGGTCCGACGCGTTCGCTGTCGACAAGAGTGCCGGTCCAGTACTTGTACGCATCGTTGTAGATCACGACGAAGCCGATCGCAACGGTCGCAGCGAACGTCACGACGGCCGTCACCAACGCACGCCATTGACGAGTGATGAAGAGGTACGCCCAGAAGAAGGCCGGAGTGAGCTTCACGCCGGCGGCGATGCCTGCCCCGATTCCTCGGAGCCGACTCTTCTCGTCCCGACCGAGGTCCCACACGATCAAGAGCAGCAGGAAGATGTTGATCTGCCCGAGCCAGAGCGTCGTACGTATCGGTTCCATGAACAGAAAGATCGTGGTGGCCAACGCACTGACGGCGTACGCCTTCACGTCGAGCCGATAACCGAGGTACTTCCAGCACAACACGATCACTGCGAACAGCGCAGCGATGTTCAAACCCGTCCACACGACAATCGCCTGTTTGAACGAGAGCACCGCCCACACCGTGAACAGCAAAGCCGCAAACGGGGTGTACGTGAACATCATCCCTTCCAGGACTGGCCCGTCGTACAACGGAAGGCCCTGAACCACAACGCTGCCGCCGTGGCGGTAGACGTCGAGATCGAGGAAATTTTCGAAGATGCCCCAGTACCGCGTATTCATCGGCACGGCGAAAAGAACCATCAGCACGGACGCGACTGCCAGAACACCGAGTACAGAGAATCCGAGAACACCGACACGGAGGGTGCGTCGCGGTATGTCAGCTTCGACGACCGACTCCGAGTTCGCGGTGTGCGCCTCGAAAGAAGGCCCATCCGAAGCGTTGATCGCGCCCGTCACTACAACCTCCGGGATTCACACCCTATGTCGGGAATTGATGCTCCGAACGGTACAAGACAAGACCGAAAAGTACCGACCGGGCACGCCGCTTCGAGAACTCAGATCTCGGAGAGACGCGATTCGGTAGCTGCGAGCAGAACACACGTAGCCACGCCGTCCATGGCAACTTCGAGTTCAGCCTTGGACGGGAAGCTCGGGGCCAACCGGATGTTCCGGTCATCCGGATCCGTGCTGTACGGGAAAGCCGACCCGGCAGCGGTGAGCGCGATACCCGCGTTCTTCGCCAGTTCGATGACCCGCTTGGCCGTGCCGTCGACCACGTCGAGGCTGATGAAGTATCCGCCCTTCGGCTCGGTCCAAGACGCGACCTTCGATGCACCGAGACGATCCTCGAGGATCCGCAGTACGAGCTCGAACTTGGGCGCGAGGAACGCGCGATGCTTCTCCATGTGCGCACGAACGCCGTCGGCATTGCCGAAGAAACGCAGGTGGCGAAGCTGATTGACCTTGTCAGGCCCGATGCTCTTCTTGCCCAGGAACTTCTGGTACCAGGCAAGGTTTTCCGCAGAGCTACCGAAGAAGCTCACACCGGCGCCGGCGAAAGTGATCTTGGACGTCGACGCGAACACGAGCGGACGGTTGGGGTGTCCGGCCTCCGCTGCCATCGAGAGAATGTCGTAGGAAGGCGCAGTCTCGCCGACAAGCGGATGTACGGCGTACGCGTTGTCCCAGTACAGGCGGAAGTCGGGCGCGGCCGTCGGCATCGACGCGAGCGTACGGACAATTTCTTCGGAGTACACGGCACCGGTGGGGTTCGCGTAAACCGGAACCGCCCACATGCCCTTGATCTGCGGATCTGACGCAACAAGTTCGGCGATCTTGACGACATCCGGGCCGTCGTGGTTCATCGGCACCGCAATCATCTCGATGCCGAGGGACTCGGTGATCGCGAAGTGGCGGTCGTAGCCCGGTGCGGGGCAGAGAAACTTGATCTTCTCTTCCTGTGCCCACGGCCGGGCCGAATCCGGAGTGCCGTGCAGCAGTGAGAACACGACGTTGTCGTGCATGATCTCGAGGCTCGCGTTGTTTCCGGCGAGAAGGTTCGCAACGGGGATACCCAGCAGCTCACCGAAGATGGCGCGCAGTTCCGGCAGACCGGTGAGTCCGCCGTAGTTACGGCAGTCGGTGCCGCTGCCGTCACGGAAGTCACCGTCGCCGGGCAGCGTCAGCAGCTCTGCGGAAAGGTCGAGTTGTTCCGGGGAAGGCTTACCGCGGGTCAGATCGAGTGCGAGCTTCTGCGCCTGGAGCTGCGTGTACTTCGCGCTCTGGCTCTCATGCTCGGAGGTGAGTTCTTCATGGCTCATCAACCCGATCTGGGTTTGGATAGGCATCCGGAGCGGCCTTTCACCGACGAGGCGGGGTCGGGTATGTGAAAAAAATAGAGGACCCCGCGCACCCGGCAGAGCCCGTTGACCCTTGCTGCCTTCCGGCCCTGGGGGAGTTCACAGGATGCGCGCCGCGCGGGATCCAATGAACAGTGTAGACGGCTTTCGCCGGCCGCTGCACACCACCTACCGGGGCCGAGATGCAAACCTCGAGTTCCACCGGTTCTTCGCAGGTCAGGTACCCGTTTAACGCTTCGCGCCCGCAATTGGGTATGCTGCTCCACGGAGGATTCGCCTAGTGGCCTATGGCGCTCGCCTGGAACGCGGGTTGGGTTAACGCCCTCAGGGGTTCAAATCCCCTATCCTCCGCCAGGGAAGTCCCCGACCAGTCTTGGTCGGGGACTTTTTCTTTGCCCCGAAGCATCGCCGAGCAGCGATACTGTCGACGAATGCCTCCCTCGACAACGGGCCGGGTCATCGCAGCAGGTACCGGTCTGATACTGAGCGCACTTGTCGATGCCCCCGTGAAAAAGTGGATGTCTCACTGCCGAACACCTGCCTACGCCGCCGGCCTCGTGATCGCCGCGGCCGTTTATCCCGTGGCTCGGCAGGGACAAGCTCGGCAGGGACGCATGGCCGACGTCTCCATTCCCACTCGCGAATGGAGTGCAGTGGCCGCAACATTTGTGGTCTTCGTCGGCGCACTGGTTCTGCCGCCGGGTACCGCACGGCGATTGGTTGCAGCGAGCTGGGCCGTCCACCCGATTTTCGACCTACTTCACGAGCGTGGTCCAGAATCACGTCTGCCGGATTGGTACCCCGCAATTTGCGCGGGATACGACCTCGGAACCGCTGGACTTCTTGCTGCCGAACCACGCAATTTCGTTTGACAGACTCACAAACCCGAGGACAGACTTTCCGTCCAACCCAACCATCGGGAGTACGCGTGATTGCCGGCCAGACCAATCTGCTCGCAGATTGCAGCAGTTGCTTCGGTCTGTGCTGCGTCGCACTCCCCTTTTCCAAGTCGTCCGACTTCGCGACCAACAAGAATGCCGGCGACCCCTGCAAGAACCTGCAGGAGGATTTCGGTTGCGGCATTCACACCGGATTGCGAAAGAAGGGCTTCACCGGTTGCACCGTCTACGACTGTTTCGGTGCGGGACAGAAGGTTTCACAGCAGACCTACGACGGCATCAGCTGGCGTGATGCCCCGGAGACCGCGTCGGACATGTTCGAAACCTTCCCTGTCGTACGCCAGTTGCACGAACTCCTCTGGTATCTCGCCGAAGCCCGCTCGCTGAAGCAGACCCACTCGATTCGGAAGGAACTCGACGCAGTACTCGCCGAGACGGAAAGCCTGACCAACGGCACGCCTTCGCAGATTCGAGCCGTCGACGTCTCAGCACACCGAGCGGCAGTCAACACCCTGCTCTTGCAGACGAGTGACCTTGTGCGCTCACCGGTCTCGGGCAAGAAGGGTCGCAAACTCGACCACCGCGGCGCAGACCTCATCGGCGCCAAATTTCGTGGTTCCGATCTACGTGGGGCCAACTTTCGCGGGAGTTACCTGATCGGTGCAGACCTCCGCGACTGCGAACTCGATCGAGCCGATCTGATCGGTGCAGACTTACGCGGCACCGACATTCGCGGCACAAAACTCCGCGGCAGTATCTTTCTCACTCAGTTCCAGATCAACGGGGCGATCGGCGATTCGGCTACCACGCTGCCCGATTCACTGACCCGCCCCGGCCACTGGGCCTGAGCCGACGATCGTCATCTCCGACTGTCAACTCCGTCGACTGTTGACGACTGTCAACTCCGTCGACTGTTGACGACTGTCAACTCCGTCGACGGAGAACGACCTTGTTGGCGTCCGGATCGACGGACACCCACGGCGGGTCACCGTCCGTTCCGTCCTCACGATGCATCAATGCGCTCTGACGCTGTTCGAATTCATGATGCTTGGACCCCTGAAGCAGGGCAGCAACCTCTTCGAAGCCCGCGGCCGAGACCGGACGAGTCGTACGTCCCCGAGTCCACGGCAGTGCCCGGCCGCCGGTGAGCCGGTTCCAGAGAGTCTCGGCGAACGCGAACAGGACCAGCAGCACGAGCAAGCCTGGCAGCGTCAACGCGAACAGAGTGCCCATGAAAGAAGTCTAGCGACGAACGCCCCCCCCGTTCCCGCAACTTTTGATCAACCACCTTATATCTGGCCCCGAGGCCGATGATCTGCCAGAATGCAAGCTGTTACGACTAGTAACACCTTCGGGGGGAGGATTTCACGTGAGCTTGATACTTGCAGCTACCGACCGTTCGGAGCTTGCCCAGACACTCGGTACCGAATTAGTACATTTCGGTCATCAAACACAGCTCGTCGGCACCGGGCGCCGCCTACTCGACGACCTGGACACCGACAGTTTCGATATCGCCGTGATCGATCTCCTTCTGCCGGACATCGACGGCTACGAGATCGCACGGCAGATCCGCTTGCGCAGTTCGATGCCGATCATGATGCTGGTGGATACCTACGAGGACATCGACGAAGCACCACATCGCGCTGTCTCGGACTTTGTGCTGAACCCGATCGATTCTCACGCGCTCGATCTTCGGGTCACCGCAATCCTTCGTGAAACCGCACATCCCGCCCCCGGCAAACACCAACGTCACGGTGACCTGCTCCTCGATCGACGTGCGATGACGGCGACGATGGGCGGAAAGCTGCTGGTCCTCAGCCGGACCGAATGGCGGGTGCTCCTGGAGCTGTCGACCGAGCCTGGGCGCGTGTACTCACGTGATCACCTGATCCGAAACGTGTGGGGTTCCGACCACGAAAGGACGCGTGTGGTCGACGCAACCATTCTCAGCCTGAGGTCCAAACTCGAATCCGATCCCGCGAAACCGAAGTACATCAAAACCATCAGGGGATTCGGATACCGCTTCGGCCCGGTCGACTGAAGTCGCCTTCGTGTCGGTGCCGCTCGATAAGCTCTTGTCATGGGTTGGTACACACCACAATCGGTCGCCCCGGATCTCTCCGACATCCTGGTGTGTGGCTGGACGGCGTGCGCAGAAGGAGAACACCTCCTCGTGCCCGATGCTTGCATGGACGTGCTGTGGATACGCGGCGTCGGCATACGCGTCTGTGGCCCCGAAACCGCTGCATGGTCATTCACTCTTCCGCCCGGAACACGCTCCGTGGGTGTTCGATTCCGCCCTGGATCGGCATCGCCGATGTTGCGAACCTCGGCGTCCGAGCTTCGGGATTCTCGCGCTGACCTCAGCGATGTAACCGACGCACGCACGGAACGAATACTGTTGAACCGCTTGGAAAATTCCGAAGACCACGAACAGGTCTCCATCCTCGAAAGCGCTGTTCGGAGTTGGGTAAGTTCGAGTTTCCGTCACGATCCGGTGATCAACCACGTTCGCACCGCACTGTCCGAACATTCGTGGAATGTCAGCTCTCTCGCCGACGCGGCGGCGCTGACTTCGCGCCAACTCCAACGTCGATGCAACGACGCCTTCGGATACGGCCCTGCAACGCTGCGCTCGATCCTGCGCCTCCAGCGCTTCATGGCGCTCGCTCGCAGTCGACCCGCACTGGGACTCGCTGAATCCGCCGCCCACTGCGGATTCAGCGATCAGGCCCACTTGACCCGTGAATGCCGCCGAATCTCGTCGCTGACCCCGGCGGCTCTACTCCGCACCCAAGCCCCCGACTGGCACGGGTCGGATACCGTTGTCGCGCTGGCGGAGGGAGACGCGGTCGCATGATCGCTACCGCGCTCCCCCGCCGTCACTTCTGACTGAAAAGCGTCCTGGCAGACCACAGCCCGCCGAGGGAGAGCACTGCGACCGTCATGTAGTAGTAGCTCGGGGCGTCGAGCGAGCCTGTTGTACTGATCAACCAGGTCAAGACCAACGGCGCGATTCCGCCGAGCAAAGTCACTCCGAGGTTGTACGACAATGACATGCCGGTAGCCCGGATCTCTGCCGGGAACAGCGAACTCATCAAGGCAGGCAAGGGACCGAAGGCAAACGCCATGATGACACCCAGGACCGAAACAACCAGGACGAGGGTCAGAGTCGACGGGTGATCGACCATCAATTTGAAGAGCGGCCAGGCCAAGACGATTGCCGCAACGGCGGCCCAGGTCATAACTCTCGCCGGTCCGACCCGGTCTGCTAGATGACCGATCAACGGCACGGTGATCAAGGTGACCAGTCCGGCGACGATGCCGCCGAGATAGCCGGCCGAGGCGGATACTCCGAGGTTCTTCACGGCAAACGTCGGCATGTACAAGATGAGGTAGATCGAGATAGTCGCGACGCCCACTACTGCGGCACCGGTCAGCACCCGGCCGAGATGCCTGGTCAGCGTCGTCTTCAGCGGAGCCTTTTCCGGAACGCTCGTCTTGAAATCGTCCGTTTCGTCAAGCTTGGCACGGATGTAGAGTCCGACCGGCCCGACGATGATGCCGAAGAAGAACGGAACGCGCCAGCCCCACGAGTAGAGCGCTTCATGCGAAAGGTGGGTGTTGAGCACGTATCCGAACAGCGATGCCAGGAAAACCGAGGCACCCTGGCTGGCAACTTGCCAGGAAGAGTAGAACGCCTTCTTGTGTGGCGCAGTCTCCACGAGGAAGGTTGTAGCAGTACCGAATTCACCGCCGGCGGAGAATCCTTGAATGAGACGCGAAACAAGGATGACGACGCCGGCCCACGGTCCGATCATCGAGGTCGTCGGCGCCACGGCCATGATGAGCGTGCCGATCATCATCAGCATCATCGTCAACGTCAAGGCGTTCTTGCGCCCGCGACGGTCGGCATAGCTTCCGAGAACCATCCCGCCAAGCGGCCGGATGACGTACGAGATCGCGAACGTCGCGAACGTCAGAATCAAACCGAGCGTGTTGTCGCCGCCGGGAAAGAAGTTATGGGCGATGACCACTGCGAATGATGCGTAGACGATGACGTCGAACCATTCGAGCGCAGCGCCGAGTGAGCTGCTGATCACCGCCTTGCGTGCAGCGGCCAGGCGTTCCGGGGTGACTGTTCCGGAGGTTGGCGTAGTTGCCGTGGACATGGTTTTCCTTAGGGGTGAGGGCGGTCAGGCGTGGGCGTGAGCGATGACGCTCCGAACGAACTGCTCGCACTGTGCCAATTGGTCAAGTGTCACGTACTCGTCAGGTGCATGCGCCTGAGTGATGCTTCCCGGACCGCACACAACGGTGGGGATACCGATACTCGCGAACATCCCGGCCTCGGTGGCGTACGCGACCTTTTCGTCCGATGCCCGACCACCCCATTGTTCGACCAGTGCGGCCGCCGAAGCATTCGCATCCGTCTCCAGCGGAGGGACCGAGGCCGACACGTGCATCGTCACGGAGGCTGACGGGTTTTCTTCCCGCATCAGGTTCTCGATCCGATTCGTCTCGGCGGCAAAGCGTTCGAGCAAATCTGCGGCGCCAGCTGAGCTGATGCTCCTGAACTCGAAAGTGATGGAGCAATCCTCGGGGACAGTGTTCACTGCGATCCCGCCGGATACGAGATTGACCGAACACGTCGTCCAGGCCACGTCGAATGCGTCGTCGTACGGGCCGGACGCACGGAGTTCGTCGGCCGCGCTTCTGACGAATCGAATCAACTCGGCGCCGTATTCGATCGCGTTGACTCCTTGCGGAGTGAGCGACGAGTGCGCCGAAACACCATGCAGATCAACACGTATGACGTTCATCGACTTGTGTGCGCGAATGACCCGCATCTCCGACGGCTCTCCGACGACGCACACATCAGGGTACAGGTTCCGGGAAACAACCTCCTCGACCAACCCGGCCGCACCGATGCAGCCGACTTCCTCGTCGTAGGAGAATGCAAAGTGAATCGGCTTCGCCAGCGGCCGAGCAACGATGTCGGGGATCGCAGCGACGACGATCCCGATGAACGACTTCATGTCGCACGTGCCACGTCCGTACAGGCTTCCGTCGCGAACGTCGGGCGTGAAAGGGTCGCTACTCCAGTCTTGATCGTCAACCGGCACTACGTCTGTATGGCCGGAGAACATCACACCGCCGGCAGTACTTCCGTCAGGAGGCGTGAACGTTGCCAACAAGTTGAGCTTCGTTCCCTCGTCATCGGCAACAAGTACCGGCTCGACCCCATGGCGACGTAGTTCCGCCGCAATGAGATCGATCAACGGTCGATTGCTCACGGCACTCGTCGTATCGATTCCGATGAGGCGTTGCACCCACTCGAGGCTTCTCTCGGTCGGAACAGCGGGCAACGTGGTCGATGACATCTGGTTTCTCCTTTCACAGCATGAACGCGGTGGGCACTCGCCACCGCGTTCTGCCCTTCGAGCATGAATGAAGTGATCCCAGACACAATGAAGATGCACGATACTTGCACCATGATCGAAGAAACGCAGGATTCCGCCGTACTGGACGACGTCGACCTCGCCCTGATCAATTGCCTGCAACTCGACCCGCGAGCGTCGTGGCGCACGGTTGGCGACGCGCTCAAAGTAGATCCGGTTACCGTGGCTCGCCGCTGGCAGCGGTTACAGGATTCCGGCACCGCCTGGGTCTCTGCCAGGGCAACCGGCCATGGCCGTCCGGAATCGTGTCTGGCTTTTGTCGAAGTCGACTGCACGACTTCGAACGCGTTGACGATTGCAGAACGACTTGCCCGCTGGCCGCACGTGCTGAGCGTCGAACACACAAGCGGCCCAGGCGACTTGACTCTTCTCGTCGAGGTCAGAGACATGGCTTTCCTGTCGCGTTTCCTGCTTCGCTCACTCGCGTCGGTGCCCGGGATCGTCAGTTCGCGTGCACACCTCGTCACCGAGGTCTTCGCGATCGGAGACGACTGGAAATTGCAGGTACTCGATGCCGCGCAGCGGGCGACGATGACAGACCGGCCTGTGCGCTACAAATATGCTCCGACGGATCAGCGCCATCACGGGAAGACCTTCGACGCGGTCGACCGCCAATTGATATTGAAGCTGGGCGAGGACGGTCGATCCTCGATTGCCGAGCTCACGGTCGGTACCGGCCTCAGCGAAAGTACGGTCAGGCGGCGACTTGCCGAACTGACGTCGCGCAACCAGATCGTGTTCCGCTGCGACGTGTCTCTACCGCTGTCCGGCTGGCCCCTCGTGACCTGGGTGTGGGGATATGTCGATCCCACGGACCGGTCGACGATTCGTGCGCTGGTGGAACGAGTGCCTGGAACACGAGTGTGCATGCGGATATCCGGTGGGCGCGCCAACACACTGCTCGCGATCGCCGCACACTCCCTTCGCGAAACTCCCATTACCGAAGTACAACTCGCACAAGAGGCACCGGGCCTGGTGGTGCTGAACAGGTCAGTGGTGCTGCGATCGATGAAGAGGGTGGGCCGACTTCTCGATGACGAAGGCAAGAGTGCCGGGGTTGTACCGATGGACATCTGGGCGGAAGCCCCGGAGATCGAGTGAATGTCCGAAATAATCAATCATGACGCGCCGCGGTGGAGAAGGATTGCTGTCATGACTTCAACAGAGATCTCCCCCGCCCAGCGTTATCGGGATCTGGCCGCCGGATTCACGGCCCGGATCGACGCCGTACCCGCCGACCGCTGGGACGACGCTTCCCCCTGCGAGGGCTGGACCGCCCGCGACGTGGTGAGACACGTGCTCGACAGCGAACGAGACATGGTCAAGGTAGTCGGCCTGGAATTGGCACCCGGCCCGTCGGTCGACGACGACCCGTCGGCAGCCTGGGCGGCCGTCCGCGATTCGATGCAGGAAATTCTGGACGATCCGGCAGAGTCCACCCTGGAATACGACGGGCACTTCGGCAGGACCAACCTCGGGGCCACGGTCGAAGGGTTCTTGTGTTTCGATCTGGTCATCCACGGTTGGGACCTCGCGGCCGCAACCGGCACCGATACGACGATGCGAGACGCGGACGTGGAGTGGGTGTCGGAGATCGCCGCGGGCCTGGGCGAGTCGATCCGCATGAGCGGTGTGTGCGGCCCGGAAATACAGGTTCCGGACAACGCTGACAAAGCGACGAAACTCCTTGCCTTCCTCGGCCGGAAGGCGTGAAAAAGCACCCCTGACGTGGGCATTGCTTCCATACGCATGTAATGTCGCGGTATGCCGGAACGCCGAAAATCCTCCACGAGTCCAGACCTGCTTGCGGCGGCATTGTTCGATGTCGCCGCGGAATCCGGACTGGAAAATGCCAGCGTTCGCGAGGTCGCAAAACGGGCGGGTGTCTCGATCGGCGCAGTGCAACATCATTTCTCGACCAAGGACGAGATGTTCGCATTCGCACTGCGAACACTCGTCGATCGATTGTTGACGCGACTGGCCGAATCGTCCGCCGACGCGGACCCGCATACCGCCCTGTTCCAGGCGCTCTCGCAACTCCTGCCCCTCGACGAGCAACGCACGCGTGAGGCGCATGTGCTCGCCGCGTTTGCCGTGCGCGCCGCAACCAGTGAGTCACTCTCCGAAATTCGCCGGACAACCCTGTTCACAATCCGCACCGGCATCTCGACAGTTCTGATCGGCATCGGAACTCCGGAAGCGGAAACCAGAGCGGCACTTCTGCTTTCAACCGTCAATGGATTGGCACTCGACGCACTCGGAAGCCCCGCCATGTATCCGCCGCAGTACCTCGATCACGCTTTGGAAACCCAGATCCGCCTCACCCTGCACGACGCCGAGAACCCGCTCGCCTCCGTCGGGCTCGCCAGCTGACGTGGAAGGAGCAGGGCGTTTCGCGCCGAGCCCGTCCGGCGATCTCCATCTGGGAAACCTCCGGACTGCCCTCCTGGCCTGGCTGTTCGCCCGCACCAGCGGGCGCGACTTCCTCATTCGGGTAGAGGATCTCGACCGTGTCCGCCCCGGCGCGATGGAACGACAACTCGACGATCTGCGCAGGCTCGGCCTCACGTGGGACGGCCCAGTCGTATTGCAGTCACACCGTCTTCCCTTGTACCACAAGGCTATCGACCAATTGCGCGAGCGTGACCTGACCTATCCCTGCTTCTGCACACGCAAGGAGATCCTGCAGGCACCGTCAGCGCCCCATGCTCCAGACGGCGCCTACCCCGGCACGTGTCGGAACCTTTCGGAGGCCGAACGCGCCGAGAAATCGGCAAGTGGCCGATCTCCCGCGCTGAGGCTACGGGCCGGCATCGACTCGTTCACCGTCCATGACGAACTGTTCGGCGAGGTGACGGGACCAGTCGACGACGTCGTCCTGCTCCGCGGAGACGGGGTGCCCGCTTACAACCTTGCCGTTGTCGTCGACGACGGTGCACAGAACATCGACCAGGTGGTTCGCGGCGACGACCTCCTGACCTCGGCTCCACGTCAGGCATACCTTGCCCAGCTGCTCGACATCGAACCACCGTCGTACGCCCACGTTCCTCTTGCCTTGAACAGTGAAGGCAAGCGACTCGCGAAGCGCGACGGCGCAGTGACTCTGGCAGATCAACTCGAGGCCGGACGCAGTACCGAGCAGGTTCTGACGATGATCGCGTCGAGCATCGGTCTCGCCGAACCCGGCGAGGTTGTCACACCACCCCAATTGGCGGATCGATTCGACTCTCGCAAGATCCCCCGGACCCCGTGGATTTTCCCGGCGAAGTAAGTGACGTATCAATCGGTGCCTCGTCGGAACAAAACTACGATTGTCCGATATGACAAAGCCGTCCGCAATAGCTATTCGTTGGCAATTCTCGAATAGTGAAGTACGGTCGAGACTGGCGAAGGAAATTCAGGGCGAGTTGTTCCTGCAAAACCACGCCCGGGATCTGAACCTGGAATCCGACCACAGTACCCACTTGCAGCATCCACGCTGACACGCACGTGCGGCACGGGCGACTCAGGACGAAAAGGAATACGCATGGTCCGCGAGCTTCGCGAGGCACTCGACGACCATCAATTCGAGGTGTTGTATCAACCCCAGGTCAATCTGAACTCGTCAGCAATTATCAGCTATGAAGCTCTTTTGCGTTGGCGCCATCCGCTGCGAGGGTTGATCGAACCTCAAGATTTCATGCGCTCCGCCGAATCCTCTGGGCTCATCATTCCCATCGGGCTACAAGCTCTGGAAATGATTTGTGCCCAAACAGCGTCGTGGCCTGAGCACATGATGGTCGCGGTCAACTTTTCGCCTCGCCAACTCGCTACCCCGCACGCCGCTCACGAGATCCTCGGAGCGCTCGACAGTTCACAAACGCCACTGAGCAGAATAATCGTGGAAGTCACCGAACTCGGCGTCGTAGGCCGGCATGCCGCCGAGACTCTTCACGTCTTGCACAACGAGGGAATTCGAATCGCGCTGGATGATTTCGGGGCGGGCTTCGCGTCTTTCTCCGCATTGTCGGAATTGCCGCTCGACATTCTCAAGATCGACCAATCCTTGACCTGGGCCGTCAGCGCAGCGGGTCGTGCTGGAGACCGTGCCTTCATGGTCATGGAGTCCATCGCCGACATCGCTCGAAAGCTAGGGCTTGATTCGATCGCAGAGGGCGTCGAAACCGCGGAACACGCAGCCAACGTCTTGCGGGCCGGCTGCGACATGGGCCAGGGCTATTACTTCGGCAAGCCACTTCCTGCGTCGTCCGTCGTCACTCCCGTGTGAGCGCTCGCCACTTCAGCACGACGACACTTCAGTACGACGACGATGCACTCGCTATGAGTGCGACCACGAGAATCACGGCAAAAATTGCCAAGAAGGCCGCACCGACCGCAATTCCGGCTATCGCAAGCCCGCGCCCCTGTTGACCTGTCTGCTTGATCTGATTGAGCGCGACAATTCCCAGAATGATTCCGACGATTCCGCCGAGACTGTAGAAGCAACCACCCGCAAGCGATACAACCAGCGATGCAATTGCGAGACCATTGGTGCCGACCGGCTGCATCGGCGGTGCGTACCCACCCGCGAATTGATTCGGTTGACCGTACGGGTTCGGAGGTTGGCCGTACTGAGGCTGTCCGTATTGAGCTTGTCCGTATTGTCCGGATTGCTGATATTGATTCTGCTGATATTGATTCTGCGGTCCGAAATTCTGCGGCGGCAGGTACGGGTTCGGTTCACCGATTCCGCCCGGCTGGGGGTTATTACCGGGCGGGTTGTACGACGGCGGTGGATAACCCGGGTACTGCTCGTTGGGAGTGGTATATCCGGGAACTTCAGGTGAAGACTGCGTTTCGGACGGGGACACGCCGTACCCCTCAGGAGGCAGGCTCGGAAATTCTCCGTACCCAGGTTTTGCCTGGTAATCGCTCGAAGAATCGTCGTTGTTGCCCCCGGAACTCGTCATACAACGCAGCCTAAACCACAGGTGACCTCCGAATCCAAGTGAGCAGATGTCATCCACATCGCTCTTTGATCCCAGTAGGGTCATATCCACTGTCACACTCGAGCGCGATATTTACGACTGAGGGGAACACATGACAACCGGTGGGTACGACCCCAACCAGAATCCAGAAGGCGGGAAGCAATTCCCACCCCAGGATCCATATGGCCAGCAGGGAACACCTCCTCCCGGAAGTTACCCCCCTCCCGCCGGCCCCCCGCAAGGCGGAAGCTACCCGCCCCCGCAGGGCGGAAACTTCCCGCCCCCTCAGGGTGGCAACTACCCGCCTCCCGGTGGATACCCGCCGCCGCCCCAGGGCGGAAACTTCCCGCCGCCTCCGCAGTTCAACGACCAAGGTGCGTACGGCGGAGGAAACCGGCTGCCTTCGGGTGCTCAGCCGGGCGATCTGTGGATTCGACTCGGCGCCCGCATCATCGACGGCATCATCGTCGGCATCATCGCGACGATTCTGGCTCTATTGGTCAGTGACTCCGACAGTTTGATCCTGATCTCCGGACTGTTCTCCGGAATTCTGACCTTCGCGTACTTCGTCGCAATGGAGGTATCGCAGGGTCGAACTCTGGGAAAGATGATTCTGGGCCTTTCCGTACACGGTCCGGGCGGCGCACCGCGCCCCTCAGTCCAGCAGTCTGCGATTCGCAACGCCTTCACGTTGCTCTCGATCATTCCGATCGTAGGTAGCCTTCTCGCGCTCATCGCCTACATCGTCATCGCGGTCACGATCAACAACAGCCCCACCAAGCAGGGCAAGCATGACGAGCTCGCTGGTGGAACTCAGGTAGTCAAGGGTTAGGTGCGCATATGACAACCGGTGGGCACGACCCCAACCAGAATCCCGAGGACGGAAAGCAATTCCCGCCCCAGGATCCCTACGGCCAGCAGGGAACGCCTCCTCCTGGGAGCTATCCTCCGCCGGCGGGGCCTCCGCAGGGCGGAAGCTACCCGCCGCCTGGTGGATACCCCCCACCTCCTCAAGGTGGCAATTACCCGCCGCCAGGTGGATATCCGCCGCCGCCTCAGGGCGGAAGCTATCCCCCTCCCGGTGGCAACTACCCACCGCCCGGTGGATACCCGCCACCTCCCGGAGGCGGTAACTTCCCACCGCCGCCCGCCAACGACTACGGCGCAGGATTCGGTGGACCGCAGCTTTCCGTGGGTGCGGCAATTACCTACGGCTGGAACAAGTTCAAAGACAACGCATTGGTTTGGATCGGAATCTCGATCATCGCGTTCTTGATCGCCGGACTGATCCAGGGCGCTTTCAACGGTTTCGACTACACCAACACAGAGTTCAGCGCGCTGTCCATTGTGGGTGGATTGGTCACCGCTATCGTCGGCTACATCATCCAAGCCGCATTCCTCCGCGGAGCATTGAGCGAATTGGATGGAATCAAGCCGGCCTTCGGCACCTTCTTCCAATTCACCAACATCGGCGCAGTTGTTCTCGGCGGTTTCCTCGTAGCCGTAGCCACTTACGTCGGTTTGGCTCTCTGCATCATTCCCGGCATCATCGCGGCGTTCCTGCTCTACTACACGCTGACCTTCATCGTGGACAAGAACCAGGATGCGATTTCGGGCATCAAATCGAGTTACGCGTTGACCTCGTCGAACGTCGGAACGTTGGTCCTGCTGGCGCTCGCTCTGATCGGTATCAACATCGTCGGTGCGCTGCTGTGTGGAATCGGTCTTCTGGTGACGGCACCCGTCGCGTTGATCGCCAGCACCTACGCATACCGCGTGCTGACCGGCGGCCATGTAGCTGCCTGATCCGTTCGTTTGCATCACCGAAGGCCCTGCGGTTCCACGTGAAACCGCAGGGCCTTCGGTGTGTTCTGCGCAACTGGACGGTCGCCAACTCGCATCCGAGCGCCTTGTGGTGCTTGGATGACGGACGTGACAGCTCAGGATCAGCAAGACGAATCGACCCACGAAACCAAATTTGCGCACGTCAGCCGGGGTTATTACCCGACGATCGTCGCGCTCTTCACCGCAACGCTGCTGATCTCGAACGTGGCGGCGACCAAGGGGGTCGCCTTCTTTGCGGATTCCGACTTCTCGCTCGGTCCCTTGCAGATTCTGCCCATCATCACCGATGGTGGATTCTTCTTGTTCCCGCTCGCCTACGTCCTCGGTGACGTGCTCAGCGAGGTCTACGGCTTCAAAGCGACCCGACGCGCGATCTACCTGGGCTTCGGCGCACTGATTCTTGCCGCTGCGTGCTTCTGGATTGCAGTGCAACTCCCGTCGGCAGAGTTCTACGAGAACCAGACCGCCCTCGAAACCGTGGTCGGTGTCATTCCCCGGCTACTGGTCGCAGGCTTGGCCGCCTACCTCGTCGGACAGCTACTGAACTCACTGGTTCTGGTCATGATGAAAAAGCGCATGCAGGAGAAGCATCTGTGGGCGCGACTGATCGGCTCGACCGTCGTCGGCGAATTCGCCGATACCCTCATCTTCTGTTCCATCGCGGCCGGTGTCATCGGCATCAGCACATGGGAAGACTTCATCAACTACGTGCTGGTCGGCTTCCTGTGGAAGACGCTTGTCGAGGTACTGGTCATGCCGATCACCTACCGCGTCATCGCATACGTGAAGAAGCGCGAACCGACCTACGCCTGAGGTGCAGGCGTCTTCGCCGCGTAGAACTTTCCGAGCATGTCTGCCTTGAAGTCGTGGAAATACCCACCTTCGATGCTGGCTCGGATATCGTCGACCAACTTCACGGTGAATCGCTCGTTGTGGATGGTGCAAAGCGTCGACGCGAGCATTTCCTTCGCCTTGAAGAGGTGATGGATGTACGCGCGGGTGTAATTGGCGCACGTGTAGCAGTCGCACTCGTCGTCGATAGGCGTGAAGTCACGACGGAATCGGCTGGTGTTGATGTTGAACCTGCCGGAGCGGACGTAAATCGCAGCATTGCGAGCAACACGCGACGGGTTGACGCAGTCGAAAGTGTCCGCGCCGTTCTCGATTGCGACGAAGAAGTCGTCCGGTTCACTGATGCCGAGCATATGACGCGGCTTGTTCTCGGGTAGTTCCTCGTTACACCAACGCACGATCGTTCCGAGGTTCTGCTTCTCGAGGGCGCCGCCGATGCCGTAGCCGTCGAAGCCGTATCCGTTCTCGCCTTCGATCGACTCGAGTCCGCGGCAGGCTTGACGTCGCAGATCTTCGTACTGCGCGCCTTGGATCACGCCGAAGAGAGCCTGATACGGCTTGCCAGCGCGTTCGGCGGTGAGCTTCTCGTGTTCATTGATACAGCGGATCGCCCAGGCCTGCGTGCGCTCGACCGATCGCTCCTGATAGCCGCGGGTGTTGAGCAGCGTGGTGAGCTCGTCGAACGCGAACATGATGTCGGCGCCGAGCTGATGCTGAATCTGCATCGACACCTCGGGGGTGAAGCGATGCTTGCTGCCGTCGAGGTGCGATTTGAAGGTCACGCCCTCGTCGTCGACCGTCGCGAGACGCTCTTTGCCCTTTGCGATGACGTCGTCGGACTGCACGCCGACGGCCTCCATCGCGAGCACCTTCTTGAACCCGACGCCAAGAGACATCACCTGGAAGCCACCGCTGTCGGTGAAGGTGGGCCCGTCCCAGTTCATGAACTTGCCCAGCCCGCCGGCCTCGTCGACGATGTCGGGGCCCGGCTGCAGGTACAGGTGGTAAGCATTGGCGAGCAACGACTGCGCACCGAGTTCCTTCATGGACTCGGGCAGCACGGCCTTGACCGTGGCCTTGGTTCCGACGGCCACGAACGACGGCGTCGCGATATCACCGTGCGGTGTGTGGATGGTGCCGGTGCGTCCGAGCCGGTCCTCGAGCCTGGTCCCAATGGTGAAAATCGACTCGGGACGCTTGTCGACGGAGGGCGCGGGCGGTGTCGGTACTGCAGAAGTCACGGGTTCAATCCTGTCACAGCCGCAGAAAGGGGCACGTCGTGCAGTATCGCTACGTTCACGATCCCGAGGATGCCGACGCTGCAATCGTTGCGGTGAGCGCCGCAGTGGTGGCTGCCTGCGTCGCCGCGATCGACTGCCGCACTGCCTCGCTCGCCCAGTTTCCTTGCGACAGCACTTTCGCTCGCGCTTTCGCCGCCTTGAACTGATCGGCCGGAACAACCACCTTGAGCATGTTCGCGCCTGCCAAGATCGACACCAATGCACCTTCGGTGGGGGTGGGTTGGCGGACCCCCAGCAGAATCTCACGCAGCACGAGGCGCAGTTGATCCTCGTACCGCGGATTGGTCGCCGGCCATCTGACGTTCGGAAAGATCCCGAGCACTTGATGTTCCACGGCCGTCACAATTCCGCGCGCTCCCATACCCGCGTAGAGCGCCTTCCTTGCGCCCTTCGCAAGTCGGTTCACCACCGCAGTCGGCCGGGCCGGTGGCTTCTCGGCCAGCCGTGCCAATGCAGCGTTGAGAGTGGGATCCGCGAGTGGCCGATTGTCGATGACGACTGCCCGCGCCCGCCATCCGGCGCCGTCGAGGTGGACGCGGTCGGCAAGCACAAGCTCGACCAACAAGGCGCCTCCGAGCGCAACATCGACGTAGGACGACGAACGCAGTAGCTTTCCGCTGACGTCGTCGGTGGCGAGCAACAGCAGATCCTCGGCAATCAGCATGCTCACCACCGTAGTAGTGCGATCAGATCTCCGCGCCCACGAATTGGCTGTTGTACAGACGGAAGTACGCGCCGCGGGATTCGAGCAGAGCCTCATGGCTCCCCTGCTCCACGATCCGGCCTTCCTCCATCACCACGATCAGGTTCGCATCACGAATTGTCGAAAGACGGTGCGCGATGACAAAGCTGGTGCGGTCGTTGCGCAGAACCGCGGTGGCGCTCTGGACCAGCAGTTCGGTGCGTGTGTCCACCGAACTGGTCGCCTCGTCGAGGATCAGGATGGACGGCTGCGAGATGAAGGCGCGGGCGATAGTGATGAGCTGCTTCTCGCCCGCACTGACGTTGCTGCCTTCCTCGTCGATGACCGTGTCGTAACCCTCAGGCAGAGAGTGCACGAACTTGTCGACGTAGCTCATCTCGGCCGCACGACGAATCTCCTCGTCGGTGGCACCAGGCTTGCCGTAGGCGATGTTCTCGCGGATGGTTCCACCGAACAGCCATGCGTCCTGCAGAACCATGCCGATCCGTGAGCGCAGATCGTCTCGCGTCATGTCGGCGATGTCGATGCCGTCCAAAGTGATTCGGCCCGAATTGAGTTCGTAGAACCGCAGGATGAGGTTGACGAGGGTGGTCTTGCCGGCGCCGGTGGGTCCGACGATCGCAACCATCTGACCCGGCTCGGCAGTCAGGGACAGGTCCTCGATCAGCGGCTGTTCCGGCTTGTAACTGAAGGTGACGTTTTCGAACTTGACGCGACCCTTGTCGACCGTGGGCGACTTCGCACTCTTCGGGTCCTCCGACTGCTCCTCTTGGTCGAGCAGCGCGAAGACCCGCTCGGCCGAAGCGACACCGGACTGCAGCAGATTGGTCATCGACGCGATCTGCGTGAGCGGCTGGGTGAACTGCCGCGAGTACTGGATGAACGCTTGCACGTCGCCGAGGGTCATCGTTCCGGATGCGACGCGCATGCCACCCACCACTGCGATGGCGACGTAGTTGAGGTTGCCCAGGAACATCACGGCCGGCATGACCAGACCGGAGATGAACTGCGCCTTGAAGCTGGACTCGTACAGATCCTCGTTCTGCTTGCGGAAGCGCTCCTCGACCTCCTGCTGGCGACCGAACACCTTGACCAACTCGTGGCCGCTGAATGCTTCCTCGACCTGCGCGTTGATTCCGCCGGTGCTCTTCCACTGGGCGACGAAGTGTTTTTGTGAACGCTTCGCGATGAAAGCCGTGACCATGATCGACAGCGGAACGGTTGCCACCGCAATCAGGGCGAGTAGCGGCGAGATCCACAGCATCATCACCAGAATGCCCAGGACGGTCATCACCGACATGACCAACTGACTGAGCGTCTGCTGCAAGCTCTGCGCGACGTTGTCGATGTCATTGGTCACGCGTGAGAGAACATCACCGCGGGCATGGGTATCGAAGTACCGCAAGGGAAGTCGGTGAATCTTCTGCTCGACGTCCTCACGCAGACGACGAACGGTTCGCTGGACCACGATGTTGAGCAGATACGCCTGCAGCCAACTGAACAGCGACGCGCAGACGAACAGCAGCAGCACGATCATCAAGACCTTGCCGACTGCGTCGAAATCGATTCCGGTTCCAGGCACAACTGCCATGCCGGACACCATGTCGGCGAGCTGACCCTGCCCCGAAGCGCGCAATCCTTCGACAGCCTGTTCCTTTGTCGTCCCCGGCTGGAGTTGCTTGCTGACGATGCCGTCGAAGATCAGGTTGGTGGCGTTTCCCAGGATCTTCGGCGCGATCGAGGAAAGTACGACGCTTGCCGTCACCAAAGCGAAGATCAGGATGACGATCGGCTTGTCGGGGCTCAAGCGTCCAAGGAGACGTTTGAGCGAAGGGCCGAAGTTCATGGCCTTCTTTGTGGGATCACCGCCGCCGGGCGGGCCGATGGGAGGCGAGGAAGTCGGCCGATTGCTCATGATGCGTCCTGTACGGCTAGCTGAGAGGCGACGATTTCGCCGTAGGTGGGACAACTGACCACGAGTTCGTCGTGCGTGCCGATCCCCACGATGGCGCCGTCGTCGAGCACGATGATCTGATCGGCTTCCACGATGGTGGAAATACGCTGCGCGACAACGACGATGCAGGCGTCTTGCGTGACCGGCCGGAGCGCCGCACGCAGCCTCGCATCAGTAGTGAGGTCGAGTGCCGAGAAGGAATCGTCGAACAGATAGATCTGTGGCTTACGCACCAACGCTCTGGCGATGGCGAGTCTCTGACGCTGGCCGCCCGATACCGTCGTACCGCCTTGTGCCACCGGTGTGTCCAGGCCTTCGGGCATGGCGCGGACGAAGTCGGCAGCTTGGGCGATCTCGAGGCACTCCCACAGCCATTCGTCGGTAGCTTCGGGGTTTCCGTAGCGGAGATTGGTGGCGACAGTGCCCGAGAACAGATACGGCTTCTGCGGGACCAGACCGATCACCGAGCAGAGCAGTTCCGTGTCGATGTCGCGGACGTTGACTCCTCCCACCGATACCGATCCGGAGGTGGAGTCGATCAATCGCGGAATCAGGTTGAGCAGAGTGGTCTTTCCCGATCCGGTGCCGCCGATGATCGCCGTCGTCTTGCCGGGTTCGGCACGGAACGTGATGTCGCGCAATACAGGTTCCTCGGCACCGGGGAACTGGAACTGAGCGCCACGAAGTTCGACGACTCCCGGGTCCTTCAGTTCTCGGACCGGGTTCTCGGGCGGAATCACCGACGAATCCGTGTCGAGTACTTCGGAGATACGTTCGGCGCACACCGACGCACGCGGCAGCATCACCGCCATGAAGGTGGCCATCATGACGGCCATCAGGATCTGCATGATGTAGCTGAGCATCGCGGTGAGCGAGCCGATCTGCATCGAGCCCTCGTTGATCTGATGGCCACCGAACCAGATGACCGCGACGCTGGTGACATTGCTGATCAGCATCACGAGCGGGAACATCAGTGCCATGAGGCGGCCGACGCCGAGTGCAGTCTCCGTCAGCTCACGGTTGGCGTCGCCGAAACGCTCTACCTCGTACGGTTCCCGTACAAACGCTCGGACGACACGGATGCCCGTGATCTGTTCGCGAAGAACACGGTTGACGGCGTCGAGGCGGCCCTGCATGACCCTGAATCCGGGGACCATCCGGGCAATCAGGAAACCCATCGAGACTACGAGAAGCGGCACGCTGATCCCCAGGATCCAGGACAGATTCAGGTCCTGGCGCAGAGCCATGATGATGCCGCCGACGCACATGATCGGCGCCATGACGAGGATGGTGCAACTCATCACGACCATCATCTGCACTTGCTGGACGTCGTTGGTGTTGCGGGTGATCAGCGAAGGCGCACCGAAGTGCCCGACCTCTCGGGCCGAAAACGTCCCGACCTGATGCAGCACCGACGCCCGGAGATCGCGTCCGACGCCCATGGCGACTCGCGCACCGAAGAAGACGGCACCCACCGAGCACAGGATCTGCGTGAGCGTGACCATCAGCATCATCCCGCCGGTGGAGAGGATGTAGCCGGTGTCGCCTTTGGTCACGCCGTTGTCGATGATGTCGGCGTTGAGACTCGGAAGGTAAAGGGCCGCCATAGTCGAAATAAACTGCAGGACGACAACGCCCGTGAGTTCACCCCGGTACGGCGTCAGATAAGTGCGCAGCAGCCTGATCAGCATAGTGAGCGAAGGTTACCAATCCTGGCCGACATGTGCCGCTGGATATTTCGATACACAAAAACTGCTGTGCGCCATTTTTAAACGCGGGGGGTTAATAAATGCGCACACCAGAGTTCAAGCAGATTCGGACTGAAGCTGCGCTTCCTTTTATTCAAGGAGGGCCTTGCTGAGCTTCTCACCCTCGATGTCGACGTTCGGCAGAATCTTGTCCAGCCACTTCGGCAACCACCACGCCTTGTCGCCGAGCAGTGCCATGACGGACGGGATGATCACCATGCGCACGATGAAGGCGTCGAAGAACACCGCCGCGGCAAGCGCGAAGCCGATCGACTTGATGAACGAGTTCGGTTCCGCGATGAAGGCACCGAACACGGAGATCATGATGACCGCGGCCGCACTGACGACCCGGGCGCCATGGTTGAAGCCGATGGTCACGGCCTCCTTCGCGCTCGCGCCGTGGACGTACTCCTCACGCATACGCGTCACGAGGAACACCTGGTAGTCCATCGCGAGTCCGAACACCACACCGATCAGGAAGATCGGCATGAAACTCACGAGTGGTTGCGGGTTCGAGATGATGCCCAACCAACCGTGCTGGAAGATCGCCACCGTCGCACCGAATGTCGCGAGCACGCTGAGCAGGAAGCCGAGCGTCGCCGTCAGCGGAACCAGGATCGAACGGAACACCAAGAGCAACAAGATGAATGCAAGGCCGACGACGACGGCCAGGTAGGGCACCAACGCATCCTTCAGCGTGTCCGAAACGTCGCCTTCGAGTGCGGTCTGACCGGTGATGCCGTAGCTGACGCCGATCGAATCGTTGAGTCCGCCTTCGGCTCCACGAAGGCTGGACACCAGATCCATCGTGGCGGGGTCGGTCGGACCACTCTTCGGAGTGATCAGTACCTGCGCGGTGTCGCCGGCCTCGTTGACCCCGACGACCTGTGCGTTCTGGACGTCATCGAAGCCCGAGATGGTCGAGACGACCTCCGCAAAGGCCTCCCCGGCGGGAACGCTGGCCCCCTTCGCGTCGACAACGGCGATGAGCGGTCCGTTGCGACCGTCACCGAAGCCCTCGTCGATCAGGTCGTATGCCTGACGCGCACTGGTCGCCGGGTCACCGGTGGCCTCCGACGGCAGTGCCAGGCTCAATCCCGTTGCGGGCAGAGCCAATGCGCCCAGAAGCACTACTCCACCGATCAGCGGCACGAGCGGACGACGGACGACGGCACTGATGAAGCGCAGAGCCAACTTCGGCTTGCCCGAATCTTCGTCTTCGGACTCCTCTGCGCGCTTGCTGAGGAAGGGAATCTTGCCGGCAAAAGCCTTGCGTCCGAACATACCCAGGATCGCAGGCAGCAAGGTCAAGGCGATCAGAACCGCGATCAGCACGGTAAAGGCCGCTGCCGCACCCATATCGGAGAGGAACGGGATGCCGACGACTCGCAAGGCAACCAGCGCGATGATGACCGTCAAACCAGCGAATACCACTGCGGAACCGGCGGTTCCGACGGCGCGACCTGCTGCTTCGGCACGGTTGTCGGTAAGGGTGAGCTCATGCCTGAACCTGGACATGATGAACAGCGAGTAGTCGATCGCCACGGCCAGACCGATCATGATCGCCAGCGTCGGAGTCATCGAACTGAGATCCATGAATCCGGTGGCAACCGTGATTCCGAGGCTGCCGATAGCGATACCGATGATCGCGGTGAGGAGCGGAAGCCCCGCGGCCACAAGCGAACCGAACGTGATGGCCAGAACGACAGCGGCAACGGCGATACCGATCAGCTCGGTGACACCACCGGGCATCTCCGCTTCCTGAGCAGCAGAACCACTGACCTGGACGTTGAGTCCCTCGGCCCGACCGACATCGGCTGCGGAGTTGATCGAATCACGCAACGCCTGATCGAGATCGGCGAAGTCACCGCTGAACGGAACCTCGACGTACCCGACTGTGCCGTCGGCACTGAGCGGCGACAACGCACGCGCGTCGTCCACGGCCTGTGTCTCGGAAGTTCCAGCCGCAGCAGCCTTTTCCTTGAACATCGCAACCATGGAGTCGTTGCCGGTAACCGGATTGACCAACGCCTTCGCGGCCTGTTCCGGAGTGGCAGTCGCCGGGTCCACCTTGGCAGAGTCGGCGACCTTGTCGATGCCACGAATACTCGCGAGCATGTCGTCCATGGCCTTGACGTTCGCCGGATCGGCCAGCGTCGTGCCTGCCGGAGCTTGCACTACGTATCGCGCGCTCAGCGAATCCATAGGATTGGGCGCGTCGGGAAAACGCTCCGCCATCAGGTCTTGCGCCTGCTGCGCCGGGGTTCCCGGAATGGAGAACGAATCCTTGGTGGGGCCGGACAGAGTCGCTGCCCCGACGCCCATCAGGACCAGGATTATCAGCCAAACGCTGAGGACCGCGCCTTTTCGCCGGTAGGCGAACTTGCCGATCCGATAAAGATAGGTGGCCACGACGGGCTCCTTGCTGTTTCGGTGCGTGTACGTGGACAGGTATTACGTGTGGGGCTCAGAGACGAGACATCTCAGGGACGCGACATCTCAGGGGCAGGCGGCGGCGCGGGCAACCCGGCACGAATCTGCCGAAAAGCGTCGTGAACCAACTCTTCCGGACTGGAAGCCTCCGACTTTCCGCCAGTCCAGACGTCGATCACCGATTTAGCGGCTCCGCCCACCGCTCCCAGGAGGAGCGTCGGGTACAGGTCCTTCTCGGCGTCGGTGCCGGTGCGTTCCGCCAATGCCTGAACTACTGCACGGTTGATCCGCTGATGCATGTCTGCGGCATCCCGGTAGAGCGCGGGACTCGAATCCGACAGCAGCCAGATACTTGCCTTCTCACTCCCACTCGGACCTGAGTCGTTCACGATTTCGACCACAAGCTCTTCAAGGACATCGAGAATAGGTTCGTCCGCGGGCCGTGACGCAAGCGCCTCGATCCACAAAGTCACCGATTCCTCGAAACTGGCGAGCACTGCCTCCTCCTTGCTGGAGAAGTAGTTGTGGAACGTCCTCGTCGACACTCCGGCCTCGGAGGCGATTGCGTCAGCGGTGACGCATTCGATTCCCAGCGCACGAGCGAGCCGTGCTGCCGCGCCGCTGAGTGCGGCACGGGTTGCTGCCTTCTTGCGGTCACGAAGGCCTTGTTCGATGATCACCCCAACACGGTACCGAACTTGCAGAGCTCTGCAACTTTGCAGAGGTCTGCAATATTGTGCGATCGAACACACGGCACGGAAACTCGAGGCGTACCTCACACTCACGCACGGCAAATGCCTGAACAGTGCGACAGAGAGAGTTGCGGGCAACTCCACCGCGTGACGCCCCCTGCCAAGTTGACGCGTGAATCAACATGGCCTGACATACTTTGCGGTGAATTAACCGCAATTTGCTCGGCGAAGGAATCTGATGGACCCGCTCCTGCATACCTGGCCGGTTTCGTCCACGGTGATGCTGTGGGGATCGAAGTCCGGACGAGGCTCCGTACTACGTCTCGTCCGTCTCACCATCGGATTCTGCTCACTCAATTTCTCGATCGTGGCGTTCCTGTTTCTCCTTAGCGGGGAGGGCCCGGACGGACCGTTTGCGCGCAGTTGGCTCGTCGGCATTGCGACCGTCAACCTGATCCCCACGATTCTCTGGTTTGTCGGCCGAATCAGAGGTTCACGCATGCTCAAGCTCTACGGTCTGTGGGCGGATCTCGGAAC